>NZ_JAMAUK010000063.1:0-7164 GCF_023714395.1 Niallia sp. MER 6
TGAAAATCTTTTTACTCATTATTTTCTCCGTCTCCATGTTTCTCTAGTTGTGTTACATAATTATACAAAAAAATACCCTATAGGTAGACTTTTTTTAAGTGTCTACTCTATAGGGTACATTTTAAACTTCACAAGGCTTTTTTTATGTATGTTTTAGTTATTTCATCGATGCTGGTCTACAAGGATTTGATTTCCGTCTGGATCTTCAATGAAAAAATGTGCTGGTCCATTCGTTGCTTCATCTGCTTCATTCTGAAAGTTTATTCCTTCCGCCTTAAGCTGTTTTTGAATGTCCCGAATATCTGTAAACGCTTCAAGGTTTTCAGCATTTTCATTCCAGCCTGGATTAAAGGTTAGGATGTTTTTATCAAACATTCCTTGAAATAACCCAATAATGCAGTTTCCATTTTTCAAAACCAGCCAATTTTGAGTTATGTCACCACCAAATGATTGAAACCCTAGTTTTTCATAGAAGGACTTAGATACAGCAATGTCTTTTACGTTTAAGCTTACAGAAAATGCACCTAGTTTCATTTGTTCTTCTCCTCTTTTTAAAAAATTTGGAAAAAACTTTATCTTATTTTACTATAAAACAGTGCTTGAAAACCAGCGACTATCGAAGTTAGCAGATGTAGGAGGAATGATTAATGGAGTCGTCTCAATGGCTGCAAGGAGGTCCTTTCCTTGAAGTCAGTTTCTTGTTGGAAATTAAAAAAGAAAAGAAGCAAACGATACAAGATATAATAAATGAATTATCTAAGCTGTCAGTTAAGGTGGACATTGTAGATCAAAATATAGATGAAATAATTAATGCTTTTGAAAGTGGTTATGCCTTTAATGAAGAAGACCCACAATTGGTAAAATTACACTCATTAAGATTAAATTTATATGTGTATTTATCAAGGAAACGAAAGTCAACCTTACAAATAGACCAGGTTTCATCAAATGCGCTTTTGGTTAATTTTTGGTTTTATGGAGCTGAATATGATGCACCAGAATGGGATCAAATAGGTATTAAAAAAGAGGAGTGTCCATGCTTTACAGAATTTCTTCAAAGTTTGTATTTACAATATGATTTTAAAATGGGTGGCATTGCATTTGAACAAGATGTACTTGAATTATTTAGGATTGACGAAGCATACCCTAACGAATGCTATCGTTATGAGAACTTGTCTCCTTATAATTTTCTTAAAGAGCCATCTGGTTTTATCAAGATAATTTGGAATGTTAAATGAGAAAAAAGGCTGATAAGAGCTGGAACAGAAGCAGTCAGCCTGGGCCTGAATTGAGCGGCTAACGGACTGTCCAGCAACATATTTATCTTGAAAATTAACTTAACAATTATTAGGGAATATCTAGATTATTCTGAAACTAAAACTCTTGTTGAACGTATTTATTAATACCAAAATTGCTTTATAAGGGGGAACCTAATGAATCGGATAATGTCTGCTTTATCGTTAGTTTTTTTACTGATTATATCCGGCTGCAGCAGTAGTTCCGATGCTTTTACTTTCACTGGGGAGTCAGACAATTGGACTGCAGAATTAAAGGTTACGCAAACAACCGATGATAATGAAAAACAGCATATGACCCTCCAGTATAAGGGAGAAAATGCAAAAAATATGGAGGGATTTTCGTATACAGTAGAAACAAACGCAGGTGGATTTAGTGCTGGTGATGTAGTACTGGGGGAAAATGGTGTTTATGAAGATACTGCTGAAGCTAATACGACAAACGCCAAAGTTAATAAAAATTCCGAGGTAAAAGTGATTGTTGAATGGGATAATCACACGGAAAACATGATTTTAAAGAAAGAATAGTCTTTTAGATAACATTTTGTTAGGATACAAGCTGAACAACAGCTTGTATCCTTTTGGTGTAATCATATCAACATTTTGTTATCCTTATATCGCACTAAATCCTTCGCCAAAGACATCTCTGACATCATGAATCGTAATAAAAGCTTCGTTATCTATTTGTTTAATAATCTTCTTTAATTTAATAATCTCTTGATTGCTAATCACTATATACAGAACTTCTTTATTTTCTTTCGTGTAATATCCATGTCCAGAAATGACGGTAATCCCGCGCTCCATTCTAGTGCTAACCTCATAAGCTATAGCATTAGAATGAGCAGAAATGATAGTAACCGCTTTTTGCCGGTTAGCTCCTTCAATAATGAATTCCATCGTTTTCGTTCCCACATAAAGCATGACAACCGTAAGCATAACCCCTTCGATACCAATAATAAAATAGGAGAAGAACACGACTATTAAATCTAAAATTAATAAGCTATAGCTTACACTCCAGCCTAAATATTTGTTGATGATTTTCGCTAGTATAGTAGTACCAGCAGTAGTGCCTCCCACTCTGATGATTAAGCCAAGACCCACACCAGTAAGCACACCACCAAACAGAGCATGGACCATAATTTCCCCAGTAGGAATAGACCATGATTCAGTCATATGTAAAAACAATGAATTAAAACAAACAGCAATAATAGTATAAATAGCAGTCTGTTTACTGAAGAATTTCAGTCCAACTGCGATTATGACAGCATTTAACAAGAAACTTACAATACTGGGTGACCAATTAAATAAATAATAACTAATAATCGTAAGCCCAGTTACCCCACCTTCTCCTAAATCATTTGGGATGACAAATACATTTACTGCGATAGCAAAAAGAAGTGCTCCTAGCGCAAGGAAAAGGATATCTATTAAGTATTTCTTCATGACGTTTCTCCTTATCTATATAGTTGAAATTATATTGTAAGAGTAAATTATACCAGACGAAGAGGAGGAATCTAATCATTATAGGAAAAAATAATCCAGGTATAAAGAGTTTGGTTATAAAACTATTTGACAATGAGGATGAAAAATAAATTCTATGTTTATTGATCTAAATGCTGATGAATACTTTATGAGTATAAGAAGTAGCTTCACTGAGTTTTTTTATCTTGCTTGCTTCAGTTTATTGGAATTGGGGGCTAGACTCGTGGGACAAAATGATAAAATCGATGACTAGAAAACTTTTGCTAGGGGGCATTCATCCAAGAAGAACTAATGCCCCTTTTTGGCTTTGAAAATAACTTGCCAGATTAGATTTTATAGTTAAAGCATGTTGAGTATAAGCACCACACTCTAATCATTTAGATTATGGTGAAAATACATTTTTGGTTTTGTTCAGAGCCGAGGCTGCCTTTGGCCAGCCTGTATAAAATGCAAGATGAGTAATTAACCCGATTATTTCATTTTCAGAGATGTTGTTTTCCTTTGCTAAATTGATATGAAATGGTAGTTGCTCTATATTACCTGCTGTAACTAAAGAAGAAAGTGTAATCAGACTTCTATCTCGCAAAGATAAGTCATTCCTCATCCATAAATCACCGAAAAGCACATTTTCAGTAAAATCTACAAAGGCAGGAGCTAAATCTCCTAACTCACTGCTAATATTTGATTTTATTTGGTTATTATTTAAGTGATTTTCATTTGTTATTGTAGTAGGAGAACACTGATTCATAACCATTTGTGCCTCGCCCATGCCAAAAGACCAATTTTCCAATGGAGTCTCATTAAGAATAATAAAAACATTTCCTTTAGTGACAATATTGTTTTGAAAAAGACTTTCAGTCATTGTATTGTATAAATTCTTTTTTTGTTCAATAGTTCTGCCTATTCCACAAGTGATTTGTATATACAAAAGTTTTTTTGTTCTTTTTTCATTGATTAAATAGTCGGTATTGAAATGGAACTGTTCATTTTTGTGTGAATGAAATACTTGAAAAAAATCATCAGGTGGTACATTAAATTCTTTTATTAGAGAGTTCTTGATTTGTGTACTTATAAATTGTAAATCTGTTTCACTATATTGCTCTTCGTGATAGCTAATATTAATAAATGGCATGTAATTCCCTCCTTCAAGTTTCTAATATCATTGTAATTTATCTTTCTTCATCTATATAATTGAATTAATTGATTAAACTAGTTCAATATTATTGATGAAGGAGAAAAAAATGGATTTAAAAGAACTCATCACCTTTCAAACGATACTAAGAGAAGGGACCTTTTCTAAAGCTGCAGAATCGCTCCACTATGCCCAATCAACCATTACGAATCAAATTAAAAGATTAGAAAAGGAATTAGGAATTGTTCTTTTTCATAGAGGGTGGGAAGCAGAATTAACACCTGCTGGAAAAATATTTGCTGAGGAAGTGGATGATTTAATCAACCATTGGAAATTTGTTGTTGAACAGGCAAAAGCAATACAAAAAGAAGAAGTTGGAACTATTAATATAGGAATAATCGAGTCCATAACAAATATAGTACCCCATATACTAGCACTATTTAGTAAGGAAAAGCCTAATATTGCATGCAATTTTATTGTAGGTAATACCAATTCTTTAGCAACTGCTCTGGAAAAAAACGAAGTAGACTTTGCTATATGCGCAGAAATACCTGGACAATTTCCATATATGTTTGAACCTCTATATGAGGAGCAACTAGCCTTTATCGTTTCAAAGGAACACCTTTTAGCTAAAAACAGTAGAAAACATAGTTTAAAAGAGCTCTGTGATTATCCAATAGTAACTGGAGGAAAGAACTGTATTTATCAATTAAAGTTAGAAAAAGAACTTCTAAGCATTTCTAATAAGCCCTTTTGTTATACAGTAAGTCAGTTATCGGCAATCCCGACGTTTGTTACATTAATAGATAGAGCAATAGGTGTAATTGTCTCCTCCATCCCTATTCCAGACAATTGTATTAAATTAGATGTAGAGATAAGCAATTCAGATATTACCATAGGTATAATGAGAAATATGAGAAATGATACTATTACTTCTGCGAAACAATTGCTTTTAAAATATTTAAGAAATGGTCTAAAAAAATAATACGGCGTATAAGCTTTGAAGTGCATTTTTAGATAACATGAGAAGGTTCGCTTAATCAAACGAGGGCATTGATTAATGCTTCTTTTTCAGTCACTAACTTGGCAGAATAGCTATAAGAAATTTAAAAGGAACTAAACTGTGAGTAATACGTATAAGTAGTAAAAGGAATATTCATTGTTTCCTTTTTTATCGATTGTTGGGAATTATAGTAAAGGAGTTGAAATTATCTGATGGAGTTTTTAATTAAAGGACTTTATGGTATTGGAGAAGCTATTGCAATTTTTGCTATGTCAGCTTGGAATAAGGTCAACAAAGTAGAAAATAATTAATTATTCATGTGGAAAATAACTGAAAAGCCAAAAGACTCTCTAATATGGAGAGTCTTTTGGTTTTATAGCAATTATGGAAAGAAAGTTCTTTGGTAACAAATTGATGAAGGATAGCTGAATGATAAAAAACAAATCGCAATTAGTAGGAGTTCACCAAATGGAGTAAGCGATTTTTAATTGTACAAAATATATATACTGTGTTTAATATTACTTTTTATGTAAGGAGACAACATGAGTAAAAGTGGTAGACCTCGTGAATTTAATAAGCCTGAGGTACTTGATGCAGCAATGAATGTTTTTTGGTTAAAAGGGTATGCAGCATGTTCCACGGAGGATTTATGCAGCAGTACAGGGCTTGGTCGAGGAAGCTTATATAATACGTTTGGAAGTAAGCATGAATTGTATGAGCAAACGCTCCAACGTTATCATGAGCACTGGATTCAGGTGCAGACAGCTATCCTGGAACGTCCTGTCCCTGTAAAAGAAAGATTGCGCGGTTTGTTGGAATGGGCCGTGGAAAAAGACTTTGAGGATTCAAGTAAAGGTTGTTTTTTAATTAATGCCACGATGGAGCGTGGTCGAACAGACTCCATTGTAGAAATTTGGTCAAATCGTCATGTAGAACGTTTGGAAAGTGTTCTACATTCTGTGATTGAGGAAGGAATACAGTCCGAAGAGATTACATCTGGTAGATCAGCATTAGAGTTATCAAGAACATTTATATGCAGTTACTATGGTCTCCGAACTCTCAATGTCACTACACGAAATCGTGATATGGCGGAACAAATCGTTGAGGGTACTATGGCAAGCATCTATTAATTGAGTTTGCCACTTTTTTTTGTCATATTTTTGTACTGATTGTTCAAAAATTAAGTGAAACTGCAAAAAATTCCAGAATTAAAGGAGAACTAAAAAAATGAACCAAACTATTGAAACAATCCTAAACCATGTGTCTGTTCGTTCTTTTACTGAGCAAGCTTTAACGGAGGAGCAAATTAGACAATTAGTTACTGCTGCACAAGCAGCATCATCTGCAAGCTTTCAGCAAGCATATTCCATAATCGGTGTAACGGATCCAGAACTTAAACAAAAGATAGCAGAACATGCTGGAAATCAACCTTTTATATCAGAAGGTGGACATTTTTTCGTATTTTGTGCGGATGTAAATCGTCATAAACAAATGGCAGAAGAACTAGATATGGATATTTCAGAGACAATCGAGGGAATAGATGCTGCCTTGGTAGGGGCTATAGATGCTACTTTAGCAGCTCAAAACTTGGTCATTGCTGCAGAATCTATGGGGTTAGGTGTTTGTTATATTGGTGGAGTTAGAGACGGAATCATAAAAATATCGGAGTTACTTGATATTCCTGAGTATGTCTTCCCCGTATTTGGGCTTGTCGTTGGCTACCCAAATAAACGAAATGATACAAAACCGAGGATTCCATTTGAAGGCATTTATCATACAAATCGTTATAACAGCGATACTAAAAAGATATTAAAACAGTATGATGAAACGACTAAATTGTACTATGCAAATCGTTCAGAAAGTAAATCAAATCGTACATGGTCTAAAACAGCAATTGGAAGCTTTGCTCGTCATCCAAGATCTTTTATGAAAGATTTCCTAAATAGGAAAGGATGGGCAAAACGTTAATGCTTTATTATGGTGATAAATTCCTTTTTAATAGAAGCAGTTGCCTATGGCAGCTGCTTATGTTATTAAAAGGGCAACATTCCTGTAATAAATGGATAGAACCCTTCTTGTGTCACAAACGTGGCAGCATTCCTGTAATAAATGAAAACATAGCTTATGGAAGAAACAGGGCAGTTGTGCGGCCGAGCCTAGGTCGTATCATATAGCGGGTGGGATTCCCGCCGAGTAAGAACTAGCCATTCGCTCGTAGCGAGTCTTGGAGGACTGAGGGTAACTTTAGTCTTTAA
>NZ_JAMAUK010000064.1:0-6467 GCF_023714395.1 Niallia sp. MER 6
AGCCTGTTACGAAATTGCTGGAAGACAGATTTAGTTGAATATATGTTTTTCCATTTTCAACAATTAGCTTCGCTGGTTTTGATAAGTAATTGCCCATGCTGGAAGCTTCATCTGCATTTTCCTTCCAGACTTTGTAATCGATTGTGTATGTGCCATCTGCAAGTGGTTCTTTTTCTTCCAATACAGGCAAGTTTTCTGTGTTGAAATCAAACCTTACATTGTACCAATGATCATAATTAATTGCTGGAATCTCAACATGTATTTGCGCCTCTGTAATGCTGTTGAGAGATGCTAGCTGGAACTCAGCAACTGTTTTTGTGCCATCATTGCTGATAATCGTCGGATTTTCACCATTTACAGTGAATTCCGTAATCAGGCTGCTGTACTCCGTCTGCACAGTAATATTTCCATCTTTAACGATAACTTTACTTGGTTTTGTGAAGTAGTTATCTGCTATCGACTTCTCCTCTGCCGTTCCATGCAACACTGTATAGTCGACTTCATACTCACCGTCTTCGTACACGATATCTTCCTGTGGTGCAGCAGGTGTTTCTTCCTCTGACTCTCCTGCTTCTTCACTTGGATTTTCCGGTGTTGTTGCAGGTTCTTCTTGCTCTTCACCTGGATTTTCCGGTGTTGTTACAGGTTCTTCTTGCTCTTCACCTGGATTTTCCGGTGTTGTTACAGGCTCTTCTTGCTCTTCACCTGGATTTTCCGGTGTTGTTACAGGCTCTTCTTGCTCTTCACCTGGATTTTCTGGTGTTGTTACAGGCTCTTCCGCTTCTTCACCTGGATTTTCTGGTGTTGTTGCAGGTTCTTCTGCTTCTTCACCTGGATTTTCTGGTGTTGTTGCAGGTTCTTCTGCTTCTTCACTTGGTTCTGTTTGAACAGGTAAAGAAGCTGTATCAAAGTCAAATCTGACTGTATACCAGTGATCATAGCTTATTGCTGGAACTTCGACATGAATCTCAGCTTCTGTCAGTCCTTCCAGATCAGCAACTGGAAACTCAGCCGTAGTTTTGTCTCCAGCTTCGCCTATCTTTGTAACAGGAGTGCCGTTAACTTTAAACTCTGTAATGTAATTACTGTACTCTACCTGAACTTTAGCCTGTCCGTCCTTCATGATTAATTTTCCAGGCTTTGTATAGTACTGGTCGGCCATTGATGCTTCATCATTTGTTGCATGCAATATAGTATAGCCAATACTATATTCCCCATCTGCCACAGCAGTACTGCTGTTCAATTCGGCAGCATAAGCTCTATTATCCAAAGGAATGACAGTGCTTACGATGGAAAAGACTATTACAAGAAACGCAAGTGCAATTTTTGCAGCCTTCATTCTGTTCTTTTGCTCCTTTTTAGTAGAATATGTAGCTCTTTTCATGTAGTTATTTAGTTCTGCTTCTTGATTCTGAACTAAATCGGCTGTTAGTTGGACAATCCAGTAGTATTAAAGTCAATCCTCACTGTATACCAGTGGTCATAGCTAATCGCTGGAACTTGTACATGAATTTCTGCAGCTGTTAAACCCTCAATATCAGCAACAGGAAACTCAGCCTTAATTTTGCCGCCGCTTTCACTTATCTTTGTTGCCGGCGTTCCATTTACTTTAAACTCTGTAATTAAATTGCTATATTCTACTTGGACTTTAGCCTGACCATTCTTTATGATTAGCTTTCCTGGTTTTGTATAATATTGGTCGGCCATTGATGCTACATTATTTGTTGCATGCAATACCGTGTAGCCGATACTATATTCCCCATCTGCTACAACTGAACGGCTGCTTGACTCGGCAGCATAAGCTTTGTTATCCAAAGGAATTACTGTACTAACAACGGAAAAGACTGTTACAAGAAATGCAAGTGCTATATTTGCAGTTTTCATTTTCATCTTTTTCTCCTTTTTAGTAGAATTTGTAACTCTTATTAGAAACTATTTAACTAGCTTTTTTCTGTTTACAACATAAAATACGATAATCCCAAGGGATACAACCATTAATACAGTGAAGACAGTGATTTCTGATTGATCAGAAGTTCTTGGGTTTTCCACTTTGGCTGCTGTTTCTTTTGTTGTGTCTTGTTCAGTTGAACTTGCTGCTGTCTCAGAGGTTGAATTTGATGTTTCTGAAGTGGATGAATTAGATTGTGAAGAAAGAGCATTTGCTGAACTTTCATCAAAATCAAATCTTATCGTGTACCAATGGTCGTAATTCTGGTCTTCCACAATGACATGAATCTCTGCATTTGTAGGATTCTGAAGTGAGTTGATGTTAAATTGAACAACACTGGATTCACCATTTTTACTTATTTCGGTAACGTTTTGTCCTCCTACTTTAAACTCTGTAATAGCTGAAGTAGAAATACCTACTTGGACTTTAAGAGCTCCATTTTCGACAATCAATTTCGCCGGTTTTTGGAAATAGCCATCAGCCATTGAGGCTGAGTCATTATCTGCTCTTAATACAGAGTAATTAATGGAGTACTCGCCGTCTGCTAGTGATGCAGCTAAAGATTTAGTGCTGAAACCAACAGATAGAAATGTAAATATTGCTAATATTGCAACTATTTTTATTGCAACTTTCTGTTTAAGCAAGTATATTTCTCCCCTCTATATAGTTATATTGGTAAAGCTAAAATACGAATTTTCAGTGCCCCCCTTCCTGTACCTATTTCAGGCACAACCTGCCCTAGGTTCATATTAAATGAAATTGATTCTCATTGTCAATTGGTTTTTTCTCAATTAGAAAATATTATTCTCATTTAGTTGAGAATAAGCTGTGAAAAAAGCAGTTGTGGTTTTTTCGCAACTGCTTTTCTTAATTAGTTAATTCTTCAGCAATTTAGCCACTTCCTCCACACCGACACGATAATCGACGAGCTTGCCCTCCTTTATCTTCAGCATGGTTGGCGTCCCTGCTATTTCTAGTTCGGAGGCTGACTTTGGCATTTGATTTTCATATGCAGTCTGATGGACAGCATACAATTTATGATCATCCCTCGATTGAATAGACCAAGCTATATCCTTGTCATTTATAAAATCATTGATATTTATGGCATCATCGAGAATTTCCTTCCCATCCTCCACCCTACCAATCACTTTGTCGTACTTGTTGTGATGTTCTTGCCAATCATACCAGCTGACTGCATTTTCCTTATCGCCCATATCAACGATATAAAGTGGAGTTTCTCCAGTTTTTGTGTATTCAAGGACGACATTTTCTATTTGTTTACAGTAAGAGCATGCCTCTTGCCAAAAGTAAACAATATATTCCTTGTCAGCTTGCGTGTATGTCTCTTGAGCCGCAATTTTTTTAATGTCCTTTATCGCTTTCGGTCCGTTCGTTTGTATCAGCATAACAAGCAGCCCTGCTAAGCATATAACCACTGCCGAAAAAATTAGCCCTTTAACCTTTTTATTCATCTTCCGCTCCCTTCGTTTTGATATTTCTATTGTAGCGAACAGAAAAAGCCTTTAGACATCCTTTTGCCAGTCAATTCTTACATATTTGTGACAAACGGCTTGTTAACCCTTTTTTAAATTAAGACAGGCGAAATATTTATATGGTAAAATCGCATTAGATGCTAATAAGGAGATGAAATAATGAAAAATTCTATCATTGATCGCTTTATATCCTATGCTGTCATTGACACACAATCAAACGAGGAAAGCACTTCATGCCCCTCTACACCTGGACAGCTGACACTAGCCAAAAAGCTTGTGAATGAATTACAAGAAATTGGCATGGAAGAAGTGACAATAGACGAAAATGGCTATGTTATGGCAACACTGCCTGCCAATACAGAGAAAAGTGTCCCAACTATCGGCTTTCTGGCCCATTTGGACACAGCAACTGACTTTACTGGGAAAAATGTCCGTCCGCAAATAGTAGAATATTATGACGGCGGGGATATTGTCCTTCATTCTGATTTACATATTGTATTATCTCCAGCTGATTTTCCAGAGCTTGCAAACTACAAAGGTCATACGTTAATTACAACAGATGGAACAACCCTCTTAGGTGCTGACAATAAAGCAGGCATTGCAGAAATCATGACTGCCCTTATTACATTAAAGAACTCTGATATTAGGCACGGGAAAATCAGGGTTGCCTTTACTCCTGACGAGGAGATAGGAAGAGGGCCTCATAAGTTTGATGTCAAAGCATTTGCAGCAGATTTTGCTTATACAGTGGACGGCGGTCCATTAGGCGAGCTGCAATATGAAAGCTTTCATGCAGCTGGGGCAAAAGTCACGGTAAATGGTACAAATGTCCATCCTGGCACAGCAAAAGGAAAAATGGTCAATTCTATGAAAATCGCGATGGAATTACAAAACAGCTTGCCTTCTGAAGAAGCCCCTGAAAAAACATCCGGCTACGAAGGCTTTTACCATCTTCTATCTTTTGAAGGTGATGTGGAACAAACGAAGCTTGCATATATAATCCGTGATTTTGACAGAAAACTGTTTGAAGAGAAAAAGACAAATTTATCTGAGATTGTAGCTCAATTAAATAAGAAGTATGGAGAAAAGACAGTAGTCCTAGACCTAAAGGATCAATATTATAATATGCGCGAAAAAATTGAACCTGTTAAAGAAATCGTGGAAGTTGCACATGAAGCAATGGTAAACCTTGGAATATCACCGATTATTGAACCAATTCGCGGAGGAACAGACGGGTCCCAGCTTTCCTATATGGGGCTGCCGACACCTAATATTTTCACAGGTGGAGAAAACTTTCATGGTAAATATGAGTATATTTCAGTAGATAACATGCAAAAAGCAACTAATACTATTGTTGAGATTGCAAGACTGTTTGAAGAACGAGCTTAAATACTTAAAAGGAGGGCCTCTGCCCTCCTCTTTTTTCGTGAGTATTACTTCGCAACACGAAGGATATTTTGTACTTTTCATAGATTAGTATATAATAGTACAAGTGCAAAAAATTTGTTCGAATAAGATATGCAAATAGATAGAAGCAAAAAAAGGAGTTAAGCAATGAATTCGATTTACAAAACACATGAAGAATTAGCAGAAAACACTGAGCTGCAGCATTATATCCTCCAAACCTTTGGATTGCAGTCCAAAAAGAAACGTGTAAAGAAAAAGCTTTTAAAGCAGCTTGTTTCTCAGGAAAACTTAATTAATCAAGTGGTTCAAGAATTCCATCATGAAGGCCAAGGACAAGCGCCTGCAGCAGAATTAAAAGCATCCACACAAGAAGTTAAAGAAGTTAAGGCACAACCAGCTGAAGCAGCAAATGCGCCTGCCTTTAGTGCTCTACCAGTCACTGCATTATTAAAAATCGGGAAAGCGTTCTTTAAAGAAGAAGAATGTGTACGTTATTACTATAATAAGAACAAGCCTGAACAATACAAAAACAAGGAATTACTTGTACAATGCATATCCGAAGGCTATCAGAACTCTCCAGAGGACGTAAAAACAGCAATCGAACAATCTATGTAATATCCATTCAAAAGACCTAATATCTCTTGCTTTTAAGCTAGGAGGATTTTAGGTCTTTTTGCTGTCTTTCTTCCTCAATGGGCTGTGTTTCCGTATACTTCAATTTTCTTGTAGGCTCTGTTATAATTTTCTAAGAAGACATATAAAGCTTTTTTGTCCAAGTCATGGGCGACGTAATGGAAAGCTTGCTGCAAATTATTACATAAGTGGAGGCAATTATTATGGTTAAAATAGCACCATCCATCCTGTCTGCCGATTTTGCAAGACTAGGAGAAGAAATAAAAGATGTGGAGCGCGGCGGAGCAGATTATATCCATGTTGACGTTATGGACGGCCATTTCGTTCCAAATATCACGATCGGCCCTCTAATTGTTAGTGCAATCAGACCGGTTACAACACTTCCATTGGATGTCCACCTAATGATTGAAAATCCAGAGCAATATATCCCGGCATTTGCTAAAGCTGGTGCAGATATTATCACAGTACATGCAGAAGCATGTCCTCATCTTCATCGCACACTCCAGCTCATTAAAGAGCATGGCGCAAAACCAGGTGTTGTTCTAAATCCAAGCACACCAGTTGAGATGATTAAGCATGTAATTCAAGATGTTGAAATGGTATTGCTCATGACGGTAAACCCGGGCTTTGGCGGACAAGCTTTCATTTCGAGCGTATTGCCAAAAATAACAGAAGTTCGTAAACTTGCTGATCAGTTCAATCCAGGACTTGAAATTGAAGTAGATGGCGGTGTAAATGAACAAACAGCTGTCCTTTGCAAAGAAGCAGGTGCAAATGTTCTTGTTGCCGGTTCCTTTATTTATGACAGTGAAGACAGAGCTGCAGCCATTAAAGCTGTGCGCGGCGAATAATACACACATAAGAAAAACCGGGCATAGCCCGGTCCTTTTCATGGTTAGAGAATATCCGATAATTTGTACTCTATGCCATGTACCCCTTTATAATACTCAGGATACATTTCACCCCCACATTTTTCACATGCAAAC
>NZ_JAMAUK010000065.1:0-5956 GCF_023714395.1 Niallia sp. MER 6
ATTTTCTTTATAAGATGCTTATTTATGATCTTTTCACAATAACCAAATCTATAAAGTTAAACAAGTTAGATAGCAATATGGAGAAAAACTGCGTATTTAAGAGATAAGTGTTTGTTTATTGAGGGAGGTTTGTTTAAGTGAATATTTTCACAATTGATATAAATTAAAACGTTGAAAGTAGCTACAAACTCTACAGACATTTCATAAGTAAATAGTGGATAAGAGCCGGTACTAAAATGAACAAGGGTAATAAGATAGTATCAGGCATGTATTTCACCCCTTTTTTGTATATACACGAAAAAAAGATGTACCGATAGTACGGCGGTACATCTTTTTTCCTTTAGACAGAATGCCATACTTTGATTGTTAAAATGAATAATATATAGAGTACGACGGTAATTAAGATCTTTTGCTTTTAATCAACCAATACGACTTTTGTCAACCTTAATTGGTTGACCTTTTTACATAAAAGTGTTGATTTATCAGTGGTATCCTTGTTTTTTATGATTCATGAAGTAAACGAAGCAGTTTTTTATAAGCTCATACATAAACCTGTTCATCTGACATTTTATAGTCAAGATACAACATCAATAAGACTAGTTAAATCTATCGTTATCTTTCCTGTTTGTTAATTCATTACCTTCATTCAAAATGAAACAATCGGAGCAGTTTAGTTGAATAAAAAGTAATTCCAAAATTGATATAAAATAAAAAATATATTTACTATATGTCTGTTTCTCAGAAGGACGTATCTACAAGGAAGAAATTGTTAAAGGAATTAAAGCACATCTTAATAATACAAATATTTCACAAACAGTATCAGAAATCTAAGATTTTTTAATTGAATTATTAAACTATGATTTTCGATTACTTGATGGAATAGTATCAGAAGTGAAAATAAAGCAACCTAAAAAAACTAAGTATTTTAAACAAATAAAAGTAGGTCAAATATTTGAAATTTATCTTGATAATATTCAAAAGTATAATTATGGTGTAATCATTAAAGGTGATTTACTCCTTAATAATGGCAATTTCAACAGTATATCCTTCAGGCGTTCGTATTTTGTTGAATCATAATTTGCCTTAAATATAAAACAGAAAAAGAAGCACTGGAAAAATTTTCTTATCAATAATAAATAAAGCATTTTCATTTCAGTAATTTTGGCAATAATATTTTTTGTTCAAAATTAAGTGCTTCAATTTCCCCTCGCCAATGCCGATATAATCGTATATAGATTGCAATCTCACCATAATTGGCTTTGATTGCTTTCTTGAAATTAAACTTAAGGAGATAGCAGCAATGAAGAAATTAAACATCACATGGAATTTAAGGGCAAAGCTTTACACAGCATTTGCTATTATTCTTCTAATTCCAACAATAGCAGTGGGCCTCCTTTCCTATAACAGTGCAAAAAATGAACTAGAAAACAGTTTATTAAAAAGTGCTGAAGAAAATGTTAAACTGCTTAGTTCAAACATAGACAATACGCTTTCGCCAAAGGTGCATGATGCAGAATTTTTTAGTGATTTACTGACTGCAGACATGTTTACTGAAGGAGACAATAATTCTCAAGGAATCCAAAAGCTCACCCAGTATATCGGATTACATCCAGAAGCACAATCCATTTATATCGGTACAACACATGGACGAATGATTTCATATCCTAAAACTGACCTTCCAAGCGATTATGACCCAAGGGAGAGACCTTGGTATCAAGCGGGCATGGATAGTAATGATGTAGTTGTTACAAGTCCTTATAAAGATACAAGTACAGGAGATATGGTTGTTACTGTTACCAAGAAGCTAAAAGATGGAAGTGGCGTTTTGGCAATTGATATCAATATAAAAAGACTGGCAGAGACAGCGAGTAATGTTAATATCGGTCAAGATGGCTATGCCATCCTTCTTGATACACAGCAGCTATTTATCGTGAATCCAAAAGGAAAAGCTGGTGCGAAGGCTGAACAAAGTTATTATAAGGAGCTTTATAAAGCAGAGAGCGGTGTCATCGACTATACTGTTGAAGACAATAAAAGAGTTATGTATTACACGACGAATAAACTTACAGGCTGGAAAATAGCCGGAACTATGTCTTCATCAGAAATTGAAGAAGCTGCTTCACCAATTTTAAACACTACCTTCCATGTAATTGCTATAGCAGTTGTTATTGGTGCAGCAATTGTCATGGTAATAGTAAGATCGATTATTATCAGAGTAAGAGCACTCCAAAAGACAGCACAGAAAATCAGCAGTGGTGATCTAACAGAAGATATTAAAACAAATTCTAATGATGAAATTGGCAAGCTCGCTTCATCCTTCATTGACATGCAGACAAGCTTAAGAAGTTTGTTAGGAACTGTTGAGCAAAACGCTGTTCAAGTGGCTGCTTCTGCCGAACAACTTAATGCAAGTGCCATGCAGACAAGTGAAGCAACAGAACAAGTGGCAGAAGCTATTCAAGAGGTTGCATCAAGCGCTGAAAAACAAACGTCAGGAATGCAAGAAAATATTTTAGCATTAAACAGAATTTCGGCAGGGACTACTTCCATTGCTGAAAGCACTACTGCTGTTTCCGATTTGACGAGGGAAACAACCGAAAAAGCGGAAACAGGAGGCCGTTCAGTTAAGCTGACTGTTGACCAAATGAATCTTATACATGCATCTGTACTTGATTCAAATGCAGTCATTCACTCCTTGTATGACCGTTCTAAAGAAATTGGGACTATTTTAAATGTCATTACAGCTATTTCGGAACAGACCAATCTTCTAGCATTAAATGCAGCAATTGAAGCTGCAAGGGCAGGAGAATCAGGGAAGGGTTTTGCTGTTGTTGCTGAAGAAGTCCGAAAACTCGCTGAACAATCACAAAGCTCAGCAAGTCAAATTTCAGATTTAATTAAGGCCATCCAGCAGGACACAGAAAGCACTGTTCAAAAAATGACTACTGTAGTTGACAACGTTCAAAGTGGACTATCTGTATCAGAGGATGCTATTGAAAAGTTTGGTGATATTCTTTCAAGCATGAAGGAAATATCACCAAAAATGGATGAGGTATCCAACACAATTAAAGAAATGATTGTAGTAGTTAAGGAAGTAGAAGAAACTGCAAATGATGTTTCTGATATTGCGAAAAGTAATGCAGCTTCCTCAGAAGAGGTCGCTGCATCGACAGAAGAACAACTTGCAGCAATGGAGGAGATATCCTCTTCGTCCCATACACTCTCTATTATGGCAGATGAGCTACACGACATTATTAAAAAATATAAATATTAAAACAAAGCCGCCGCAGATTTGTCCTAAATCTGCGGCGGCTTTTCACTTATAGAGGGTTAATATTGATTGAACATCTTAAGTATAAATATATCTGGTGATTTAGGGATTTGTAAATGCCTGTATAGAGTCATTTCACCCATATTAAAGAAAGAAGAAGTCTATCATACCCAGTACACAGACTACCGGGCAGTGAAGCTGGCCATGTTTCAGTTTATAGAGGGCGGGTACAACAGAAACAGAATTCACAGCAGCATCGGCTATCAAACACCTCAAGCTATGGAGCATCAGATTAGAAGAACCTCTTAATACTTAACTTTTTTGTCCAAATTATTGACTCAAATCCATGGTGCTATGTTGCAGTTTAGCCTAACAAGGAAATTTTATCTTTTTTGTAGAATAATCATGAGGAAGTACTTATTTGTTTATGGTAATAGTTAATGAGAGATATCAACATATCAGTCATATAACTAAAAATTGGTACAATAGTAAATTAGAAATAAATCTTAACGTCTAAATATTAATAAGAGGTGAATGTCTAAAGTAAAAAGTTTTTAACTAAACTAAGAGCGGAGGGTTAAAAATATGAAACAATTGGGGACACTATATTTTTTCTGTGGAAAAATGGGAGCTGGAAAATCAACTAAATCAAAACAATTGGCGATAGATAAACATGCTGTACTGTTGTCCGAGGATGATTGGCTTTCATCTCTTTATCCCAATCAGATTACATCATTTGAGGACTACCTAAAATTCTCAGCACAGCTCAAGCCATTCGTGAAAAAGCATGTTCAAAACATATTAAGTGTCGGTACAGATGTAGTGATGGATTTTCCGGCTAACACTCAAAACCTGCGAAAGTGGTTTTTAAATATAGCTTCAGAGGTTAATGCAAGCCATCAACTAATTTTCCTTAATCTAAATAACGAACTATGCTTACGTCAAATTGCACAAAGGCGTATCGAACAACCCGAAAGAGAAGCTTTTGACACGGAGGCGATGTTTATTCATGTTACTAAATTTTTTGAAGCACCAGTGGCATCTGAGGGTTTAAATATCTTAGAGTTGAGCGGACAAAAATAACAGGGAGTTCAATGATTCATGTGTATAGAGTGCCTTTTGTTCAGGGAGGTGCTCTATATGATATAAATTGAAATGCGAGTAAGGAATGTTTCATTGTATATAAGTTAAATCGATGTAACTTTGTGTGAAGTGATACACTTGAAAAATACTGGGGCTTTTCTTAGTAAAGGAAAGCTTCTTTTAATGGATATAATGGTAGTGTTACGTATAAAGGATTTTTTAAAAGTATTTCTGTGACTAAAATGGCCTCATTAGCCATTTGTTCAGTCCACACCCTCATTAATGGTTTTGGAAAAAAGGGCAACTAAAGTTACCCTTAAATAACATTAATTGGTTACCTTCAAATTACGTTCTTCAAAAATTTGTTTTGCAACAAAAGTTGCATTAAGAACTCTTGGAAAACCAGTGTACGGAACACATTGAGTAATCGCCTCAATCACTTCATTAGGGGTGAGTCCCACGTTAAGTGCAGCATTAATATGAACGTTAAGTTGTGGCTCACACCCTCCTTGAGTAGTAAGAGAAGCAATTGTTACAAGTTGACGTTGTTTTAAATCTAATCCCTTTCGAGAATAAATATCTCCAAAAGCAAATTCAACTACATATTTGCCAAGATCAGGGGCAGTATCCTTTAAAGAATCAATTACTCGCTTGCCTCCTTCTCCGTCTATTTCCATAAGTTTTTTCCAGCCTCTGTGATAACGTTCATTTGACATCTAATTATCCTCCTCCTTAAATTAAAATTTCTAAATAAGTTCCGTAAAAATAATTTACACTTTAGAGTGCACTCTAAAGCAATACCATTTTTATATGCTATAATTTAACATATGGATAAAAAATTTTTTACAACTCAACAAATATCAAATTTTACGGGACTATCCGTACATACGTTACGTTATTACGAAAAAATTGGACTTCTTGACAAAGTAAAGCGAGATGTAAATGGCTATCGCCAATATACGGAGTCAGATATATCATGGATAAACTTTTTAATTCGTTTACGAGTAACGGGTATGCCAGTGTCTGAGATGAAACAGTTCTCTGTTCTGCGGAGTCAAGGTGAGCTAACAGTAGGCTTGCGTCGCGGATTATTAGAGAATCATCAAAAAAATGTACAAGAAAAAATAAAAGACTTACAAATTAATCTTCAAAAGATTGAAGAAAAAATCAACTATTATAAGAAATTGGAGGTAGGGGATTAATTTGGAAATACATATAATGTTCAATTATTTGCATACGACTCTTCAAAAGTAGTCGTTTTTTTATATCCATAAACAAGATTGTGAAAAACTATGTCTTCCCTTCAATAAAACAGTGCCCTTTGGTATGTCGCTAAACCAGCTAATAGTTTGTCAATATTTTTCATTAAAAACTAAAAATATTTCATGTTATACTAAAAAAGGGTATACCAAATAACCTTCCTTTTTCTCATAATTGGAAGGTTTTACGTTATTTAGTTAGATATAGGTTCTATGCTATATCTTGGAAAGTTGTTTTACTTTTTAACAGGGCAAAAACCCAATGTAAGAGCTTATTCACACAAGCAATAACAGCTACCTTAAAAGGCTTTCCTTCTTCGCGTTTTTTATCATAATATTTTCG
>NZ_JAMAUK010000066.1:0-5476 GCF_023714395.1 Niallia sp. MER 6
TTTATTACTATAATCACATACGAATTAAGGCAAAATTAAAAGGCATGAGTCCGGTTCAATACCGAACTCATGCCCCAGAAGCTGCCTAACGAGATAACCATGTCTAACTTTATGGGGTCACTTCATAATGAGTAGCAGTTTATCTTTATTAAATTAGGAATGCTTATTTTGTGCTGCCTCTTTTGCAAGTCCTTCGATCCAGTCTTGATGACCATTAATCATTGGGTTTGGCTTTTCTATCGCCATCTCTTTTGCTGCTTTCCCATTCTGAGTTTCTTGAGTGAGTATACGTACTCGATTATCAGATAAATCTTCTATTAACCATGCGTGGTGAACATGTAAAGCATCATCAGCTGTTGAGCCTTCTTCCCAACCATGCCAAGCTAATCTTGCAGGTTTACTATCAGTAGGTGCTTCGTACTCTAATACTTCCGCTTCAATTGGGAATCCAAACGTAGTGAATCGGAAGTGAGCACCTTGACTAAGTTCCGGTCCAGAAACATTATGGAAGCGAATGTCTGCAACATTGCTATAGTAAGATTCCCATTGTGATGTGTTATTTAGATACTCCCAAACTTCGGCAGCGGATAGATTAGCTACGATAATTTCATTAGAAGCAAAGTTATCAGTCATTCCTGGTAGGTAACCTTTAGGCCAAATTATTGAATTCATTGAAGATATACTTCCTTTCTTTTAAGACAATTTTATTTTTTGTTTGTTACGAGAATCATCTTACAATAAATTGCGTGTACATGCAACTGTTATACTTATTAGTAAATTATTACATAAATTATAAATTTGTATTTCTTAAAATCATGAGTTATCCTATTGAATAGTAATTTAAGTAGACATGTGTTCTAATTTATCCAATAACAAATAAAAAAATTCTAAAATAACTTATAAAGTTTCTAAAGGAGGGGGCTTATGGCTAAACCCATTAATCAATCATTAAATGAGTGTTTGTTTTTTACTGTTAAAAAACTTGATCGTATTTTGGACAAAATTGCAGAAGATGCATTCAAAACTACTGGATTAGCTCCAACATATGGCTTTATTATCTTATCCATTAGAGAAAATCCTGGGATAAATCAAAAAGAGTTGGCAGAATTACTGCACACTGCTCCATCAACAATTGCTCGCTTTGTCCCAAAACTAGAACAAAAAAACCTTGTTTCTCATGAGCAATCTGGCAGAAATACTTTACTTTACCTTACAGATGAAGGTGTAGCTTTAGCGAAAGAAGTAAAAGAGGCATGGGATGAACTGCATAACATTTTCTCCGATGTATTAGGGGAAAAAGAACATGATGAACTTGCTATCCATATTAGTCATGTTGGTGACCAATTCAAATAAATATTATAAAAAACTCAAAAGCACTAATTCTTTAAAAAAGGAACTAGTGCTTTGTTAAATTTTATAAAATATGTGAAAAAATTCACTTAAACAAACGGGGGCGTTTGTTCCATAAGAGGACTTCCTAAATGGTATATATTATTTCACATCTTACACTACCTTTTGTTAAGGCTCCAAGTCAATTAGCTTTAAAATTGCGAATTAAAAAAGTTTGTGAAATACTAATAGTGTCCCATTTGGACTGATTTCTAGGAGGTACATATATGAACAAAACAGAACTTATTAATGCAGTAGCTGAAAGCACTGAACTATCGAAAAAAGACACAGCTAGAGTAGTTGACTCCGTAATGGAAACAATCACAACAGTATTAAAAAATGGTGATAAAGTGGAGATTATAGGATTTGGAGCTTTCTCTGTTAGTGAACGTGCGGCAAGAAAAGGACGTAATCCTCAAACAGGCGAGGAAATTGAAATTGCAGCAAGCAAAGCACCTTCATTTAAAGCAGGAAAAAAACTGAAGGATGCTGTTAAATCATAAGAACAATGAATGGCAGAGGATTTATCCTCTGCCTATTTTTTTATACATTGTTAAATTTCTTCAAACCAAGTTTTGGGTTGCGGCGGGTTCCAAGCACTAATGACTATGAATTCAAAAATAGTTACGAGAGTATTTTACGTTTAACAGACAAGAGAAGAAGGATTAGCAATGACTTTATGAATCTATAAGTCTGCGTTAAATTCTCATTTAACGAACAAAAACAATATAGTTTAAGATCCTCATTGAAAAGGATTATATTTAGAATCATTAGATGCGATTAGTCCTAATAGGGGTAATAGTTTGATTTATTAACTCTAACTATACTTTGGTATATAATGGATTTAATAAATTACTTGGAGGTTTTTATGTTTACAACTAAAAATTACATGAACACGTTCTTAACTAGCCTGGATAACCACACTGAAGTGCTGACTAACAAACTAAAGGAAATACAAACGTATCAATTTTCACCAACTATTGATTTAATAGATTTTGTAGTTTTTATGGATCAATCCACGTTTTCTATTAGAATGTTTTCAATGGATAGAGATAATAATGAAGTTTTTAAAGAAGAAGGTTCGCCTCTTTTTGCTGGTAGTGAAGAGATTATTTCTGATGTAGAATGTAGTTACATATCAGATAAACAGCTTGATGATTTTTATAGCTTTTATGAGCAAAACGAAGAAGAGTTAGTCCCTAAAGAGGAAAAAGCAATTGCAGAATGGTTCCAGAATTGCTGGAAGGATGTTGGTTTTGATACTTTAGAACTTCCTTCTTATTTTGTCTTCCATGATGCTTTTCAATCATTTGATTTAACTGCCTGGAAATGGATGGAGGAAGAAGAGAAGTGGTCATGAGAATAAATAAGAGTCCTAGTTGAAAGGACTCTTATTCTATCTTTGCTCTTAATATTTATATGTCTTTAATTTTCCCAGTTTTTTTATCTAGTTTGTTTGAAAAGATTTGTTAATATTATTTTTTCCTTTGAGGCTTTTAAATTTGCCCATAGAGCTGCCAATCAAAGGATTTTTAGAACTGCTATTTTTCACTGCAATAGTCTGTATTAAAACCATATAAATTTATGTAATGAAATTGCAAAACATAATGCCTCATATATTATGGTATAAATATTAAAATAGGCAAGTATACGATGATTAATCCAAGACTCATGCCGCTGGAATAACCAAGGAAGTTAGAAATTTCAATAGGAATCGTTCGTCTCGAAAACTAAAAAAAGGGAAGCTATAGAAATACGTAAGATTACACATAATTCCCCTTAAATGAAAACAATTGTACCAACCTAATTAAAATTAATACTATTCGTATAATCAAGATTTTACGAATAGTACTAATTGGTACAGTACATGTGAAAACTAAAGGATAAAATAAAAGAAGCATCCCTAAAGGATGCTTCTTTTTGAAGGTTAATTTTCGGACACTCACGTGAGTGCGTACTAATTAATCCATCAATATTTTCGGCCGCTCACATGAGCGCGTATTTATTGTATAATCATAATATAACACCCTTTAGAAAATGTCAAATAAACCTATAATCATGATAGGATGGTTTTAATGAAGCAAGAGACTTTAAATACAGAAAAGGTACATATCTTTTTTGATGAAAGTGGCAGCAATAATATTAAGCAAAGACCAACTTTAATGGCTGGACTTTTAATCCCAGAATCAATATACCAAGCAGATGATTTTAGAGAAATTAATAGAAAACTACAAAATAATGAATATATGCCTCTCCATTGGGCTGAGTATTCAGGATATTATCCTTTAAGAAGAGATATTATGAGTGTAATTAACATGTTCTCTAAATACTCTCCTCTTTGTAAAATGAATATCATTAATTACGATGAAACATCACTACGAGAACGTAGAAGTTTCTATGATGATATAAACTTATCACAAAGAATGATTTATACTAAATTACCAGAAAGAATTCTATACGGTTTGTTACGTAATTATGGGAAGGATGTAAATATAACAGCTAATTTATTTATTGAAAATTCTTCGACCTACACTAAACTTCAGTTAGATCGACTTTTAGTAGAGCAACTTAACACTCAATCTATGTACAGGGGTGAACAGTATAAAGTATTAGACTGCCAGCTAACCCCCAAGAAACAAGAAATAGGTGTAGAGATTGTTGATTTATTAATGGGTTTTGTAAGAACCATAATACAGAATAAAAAAGGTTCATTGAGTAAAGGTGAATTGATGAGGAATGAACTTGTAATTAACTTTTTAATAAATCCGATTTTTTATAGCTTCTTTTGTAATATAAATTATTATGAATGGCAAAGTGCGCGTGAATTGTCTAATGTTAAATTCAAGGAATATGTCGATTTATTTATAGCATCTAATAACACTTCCTTTTTTGAAAATTCATTAGAACCCAAATCCATTGAGTTGAAGCAGCCAATAAAGAAAAGACCAAGAATAAGAAAGACAAGATTAATAAGAAGACGCTAACGTTTTAATAAAATAAAAAAAGAACAATAGTTCGTAATAATTGTGTTATACGAATTATTGGTCTTTTTCTAATATGAAGTTCTGTATCTAAGAATAGTCCCATTAATTTAGAATTAATTAAGTACTGAACGCTAATATTAATTATTTTTTACATGTGTGCCTTATTTTTTAATAATATTCATTTTAGTTAAATTCAGGTATTATTTTTCGAATTTCCTGCTCGTTATGGTTAACACTCATTAACCATATATCGATTAATTTCACCCCGTCAATTAATTCCACATTAAGTCCTTTAGCATATGCACGGGCAGCTGTTGTAAATGATCCAGTTGTAATCACATATCCTCCTTGTGCATTTCGCTTAACCATGTTTGAATGCACTAAAGCTATTGGTTCATATGATAAATCACCTTGGTAACATTTAACCTGTCCTAAATACAATTCATCATTTACTGTCTGTTCAAAGTCAACACCGTAATCACCTGAAGCCCTTGATACCCATGTAGATCCACCTCTAGATTTTTCAAACACATCTGCTACAAATCTTTCGAATTCTAACGGATTTTGTTTTATGTAGCTAGAAGAGTATTTAGGTGCATCAGCATTTTCCTTTCTAAATCTTAAATATAAACCCATTGCTAAAGTCTTCTTAATTTCATCACTGGTATTTAAATGATTTACCACTAGAGATACTTTGTATTCATTGTTTCTTTTTGTATACAAGTAGTGAATAAAAGCCATAACCAAAATTATCCCAGCGATTAGTTCTATTGCTATCATCTATATCACTCCTTCTTTCAAGGATGGACATTAAATAGACTTAATATACAAATAAAAACAACCATCGATAAATGCTTCATATTTTTCTAAGCAGTCATCTTGTAACAGAGTAATCTTAACTATTTAAATTACTTATTTATATCATGTATCCTTTTTCTGTTTATGATAAATAATAATTTGAACTTAATATTAGGAGGTGGATTTGAGTCAATAATCTGGACACAAAAAAGTTAAGTATTAAGCGGTTCTTCTAATCTGATCCTCCATAGCTTGAGGTGTTTGATAGCCGATGCTGCTGTGAATTCTGTTTCTGTTGTACCAGC
>NZ_JAMAUK010000067.1:0-5315 GCF_023714395.1 Niallia sp. MER 6
TATTTACGCCATCATCACCATCTATATATTCCAAAACGGCACTAATTTTTTCTTCTATTGAAAATTTGGCCATAAAAAAGGCACCTCCAATTGTTAGACCTTCGTCTAACAATTGGGGTGCACTTCATAGTGGGCAGTCTTTTTAAGTTGGTAAATAATAGTTTAGCTGCAGACATAAAAAAGTCAATTTTCTGTCAAATCACAAGATACATAGATGTATCAATATGGTAAAATTGTTGGTAATTGGAGATTGTTTATCACCCCTTGAATACAGGAGGAAAATGTATGAATGAAAAAGCAAAACATAAAATCCGCATGCAAAAAAAGGTTCAAGGAATATACAGAGAGATAAAAAAACAGAAAGAAATAGAACAAGATGACAATATTATCGGAAAAATTATTGTAAACCTTTGTGTAGTAATCATTCTGTTCTTTTTTATAATGAGTACATTATTTGATCTGGGGGTTCAGTTACCAGAGTTTTTTGGGGTATAAAATGTATGCGGAAATTTTTTAGTAAACTTTAAAGTTTAGGAGAGGTAATATTGCTAACAAATTTGTATTTTGTACGCCACGCTCACTCTATTTATTCTTCTGATGAATCAGGGAGGCCTTTATCACAAAAGGGGCTGGCCGACGTAAAAAAAGTAACAGATCTCCTGAATAAAGAAAATATACATGTGGTTATTTCTAGTCCTTATAAGCGGGCAATTCAAACTGTCAAGGAAGTTGGCCTAAAGAGTAGCAGAGAGATAATTATTGATAACAGCTTTAAGGAACGAATGCTTTCAAAAAATGCTGTAGAGGACTTTCAAACGGCGATTTCGAAATTATGGGAAGAGCCATCTTTTTCTTGGGAAGGCGGAGAATCGAATTTAATTGCACAAAAACGTGGAGTCTATGCAACGTTAAATACCTTGGAAAGATTTAAAGGTAAAAATATTGTAGTAGGATCACACGGTAATCTGATTGCTTTAATAATGAATTATTTCGATAAACAATACGATTTAAATTTCTGGAGAGGTTTGGATATGCCGGATATTTATAAATTAAGCTTTGATAAAACAGTATTGAAAGAGGTTGTTAAAATCTGGCATAGGTAAGAGATGTTCACTGGGACTTTGAAGGTATAGTTGAAAAAGATACAGTTATTTTTATTACAAAATGCAACCAATTGTCTTTAACAGACAGCAGTATGGATTAGCCATTATAAAAGAAGATAAAATCACGATATAGGAGAAAATATGGATATACAAAAAGTAATAAAGCTATTGCTGCACAATAACATTCTTCATGAAGCACCACTTGATTATCACAGGTTAAATGGTGGAACGGTAAGTGAGTTGTATGCTCTAAACCTTGATAATAGTAAAGTGGTAGTGAAGAAAAATCAGCCAAAGATAGTGGAAGCAGAGGCAAAGTTTTTGCAATGCTACAAGGATAATTCGTTACTACCTAAGCTTTTATTTGTTGAACAAACAAATGGATATTTTGTTTATTCCTTCATTGAAGGCACTGTGAATGACAAGAGAGTAAATAAAAAAGATATGCTACAAAAGCTTGTACAAGGTCTTTTAAATACATATACCCCTGTAGCAACTGAAAGTGGGTGGGGTTGGGCTGATGAGCCATCGGTATCTTGGGAAGATTTTATTACCGCGGAAATGAAGGAAGCGAATGACATTTTACAGCACTATTTAGACAACTATGTTTATCAGTACATATTGAATGTTGCTACTAAAAGAAGCGGTGAAAGAAAACAATATTTATTGCATGGCGACTGCGGTGTGCACAATTTTATCTTTCATGACAGGCAATTAGCAGGTGTTATTGATCCAACCCCAGTAATTGGCGAACCTCTTTATGACTTAATATACGCCTTTTGTTCGAGCCCAGATGATTTGACGAAAGAAACGTTCAACAGTGCAGTAGGATTGCTAGCAAGCAAACATAATCTGAACGAAGCTTCCCTTTATGAAGAAGTACTTATTGGATTATATCTTCGTCTTGCAACATGCATAAAGCATCACCCAAGCGCTTTAGAGGACTATTTGACTGCATGGAATTACTGGGTCAGGATAGTTGAAGAAATGAATAGGAAATAAAAAAGCACAGAGAGCAATTATTGCCTTTGTGCTTTTACTCTTTTAGTTGTTATCCGAATTATGGTTGTGTAAATATTCCTTCACCCATTTGCACCAATTTAAATACATTTCTGCATAACGGATACCATATTCTGAAGTTATTACAGAGCCTAAATTTGTGTTTGGAGATTTTTCAGAGAAGTTTTCCTGCCATTCTTTTGTCATGCTCAGCACTCTTTCCTCTCTTGTAATAACTTCGTCTAATAACTGAATAATTTCTGCTTTTGACATAATATCAAATGCTGCTGCCTTAATTAGAAATTCATCCTTTATTTTGGCAGGCTTTAATGGGCTATGGAGTATCCAATCCAATAATTCTTTTTTTCCCGTATCCGTAATCGTATATATTTTCTTATTAGGTGAAGAATTTTGGATAATAAGTTCATGCTGCAGCAACTCTTCGTTTTCTAATTTATGAAGCTCTGTATAAATTTGACTATGGGTAGAGTTCCAAAAATACACTACCTGCTCTTTGAAAATATTCACAACCTCATAACCGCTAACAGGTTTTTTTGCAATTATTCCTAATAAAGCATACCGTAAACTCAATGTATCCAACTCTTTTCCATTCTTATAATGTTATCAAATTATACCATAACTCCTTGTCTAAGTTGAATAAAGGCATATATTATTATATTATTAACATATGTCATTTTAGACATATGACTATTTAGGTTAGGAGTGAAGATGTATACAAGTGAATAAAATTACTAAAGGATTCTAAATCCGAAGTTAGTAATTGCTGTTTTAAGTTATAAGGCTAACGGAAATATTAACTACTAAAGAAAAAACTAGAAAGGGCAAATAATTGCCGCAATTCATCCATGTTTAGGCAATTAAGGTATTAGACATATGAAAAAAATATTTAACAAAAAAGTTCTTCTTTCTTTACTAATCGTTATTTTATTAGCTGTTTCAGCATTTTTTGTCTGGACACAGATCACTTATGAAGCAATTGATGATCCAGCAATTAAGATGGACAATAAATATTTTAAGGATGGTGATTGGCTAATTTATGGAGATAAGGACAGTACAACAGGTATCATCCTTTATCCTGGAGCAAAAGTGGAACCTGAAGCATACGGTTACTTAGCACAAGAGCTTGCTAAAAATAATATGCTGGTAGCTATTCCAAATGTAACATTGAATTTGCCTATTTTCGATTATAGTAAAGCTGATGAGCTGATCGGTGAATATAAAGGTGTGGAAAATTGGATTTTAGGCGGACATTCAATGGGCGGAGCGGCAGCAGCGATGTATGCCGATAAGAATATTGATAAAGTTCAAGGGCTAGTATTATTAGGTTCTTACGCAGCTGAAAATGAAACGCTGTCTAGTTCCAGTCTGCCAGTGCTATCCATTAGTGGTTCAGAAGATGGCTTAAGTACACAAGCAAAAATTAAAGAAAATAAACCTTATCTGCCTGATACTGCTGAGTATGTTGAAATCGCAGGTGGAAACCATGCTCAATTTGGTGTTTATGGTGAGCAGTCTGGCGATAATGAAGCCAAAATCAGTGTGAAGGAACAACAAGATAGTATCGTAGACAATATAGAAAAATGGGCAGAAGAGCATAATTGGACTAAATAATTCGAGTAAGGAGTAATGTATGGACAGTTTGTTATTTTTGCTATTTACGATTATATACTTAGTTATCCTTATTATAATCCTTAAAATATTAAAAAAATCTTCTATTTTAAGCCTGTTTTTCCTATTACCAGTCGTAATCGGCCTTTTATACGATAATGGTGTTATTACACTAGGGAAATTTCTTGGAGAAGGAACGCTAGCAGAGAACTTAAATCTCCTGCGCTTTCTTCTTCATGCACTATTCACACCTTTTCTGGTCTTTTATGCATGGGCTGCGATAAAGAAAACAAACAGCCGTTTTGCTCAGAGTGTTAGTTTTCAAATAGCGCCTTTTATCGTAACGCCATTATTAATACTAATAGAACTTTATACAGAAGTGGTTGGCCTGAAAATCGTTCCTAAGTGGGAGTATGGTGTTCTTTCATACAGTTCAGAGCACAGCGGCGGGCCGCCTATTATGGTTATCCTTGTTTCTATTATTCTTTTGATTGCTGCTATTATCGTTCTAATTAAACAAAAATGGATTGGGTTTTTTGTCGGAGCTTTTTTAATGATTGTTATGAGTGCCGTACGAATACCAATAAACAGTAATGCTGTTACTAATCTTTTTGAAGTCGTTTTAGTAGTATCATTGTTATCAACAAGTTTATTCCAAGCAAGAAATCCAGTAAAGTAATAGAAGTTTATTACCCCTCTTTTATAAAGAGGGGTTTTGGGCTGTTTCAAAAGATTTAATGAAACCATTTTCATACGTTTCCGTATATATAGGTAATACTTATTCGGGGGTTTTAATATGATAAAAGTAATTCCTTGGCAATATAAAGCGCTTTCTTCTTTTGATACGATTGTAAATATGCAAGATGGCAACGGAAATGTAATAGGTACTATTAGATTAGAAACAGAGGGGACAACTAAAAAATTAGCAAAAAGAAGTATTCTTGGCCAAAAAGAGGTTTTTGTCAGACAAAACCATATCACAATTCAAAATGCTTCGGAGACAATAAAAATAAAAGCGACATGCGATACAAGCATGTCATCAGCAGCTAATCGTGTATTAAATAGAGAAGTGGTTTATAAAAAGGCTGGAAGCAGCCAAACCATTACACTCACATATCACAATGAAACCGTAAAATATTTCTACGAATTTCCCTTTAATGATGAGATTTATCAACTATTTTTTGATGATGATGGCTTAACATTTGAGATTTTAAAGGACAAATCGTTTGTGGCAAAATATCAGCATCACAGTGAGGATAAGCATATCTTTGAAGTAGAGTCAGCATATGAAGAGGATTGTTGGTTATGGCTTACTTTGTTCATACATTTACATTATAACTTTAATAGAAATAGAGGTATAGTATTTAGAGGATTATCCTAATTATGTGTAACTTGTTTATTATATTATAAAGCTGGTTCTTTATGAAAAGAGTCCGCTTTTTTTTATTTACAATAACTTGTCAAGGCCGATTAAAACTTCCTCAAAATCGCCGGTTTAAAATTCCCCAGAAGGACCTTTCAGTCCTTCTGTTTTTGCGTACTCAAATGCTTCTCTTTTAGTCTGTAACTATCACCTTTCAAGTT
>NZ_JAMAUK010000068.1:0-4717 GCF_023714395.1 Niallia sp. MER 6
CTAACTAAATACAACAAAACCTTCCAATTAAAATATAGCGGTAGGTTATTTGGCATGTGCATTTTTAGTATACCACGAGATTATTTATCTTTTTATTGAAAAATGTTGACAAACTATTAGCTGGTTTTGTTTAAGTGTAATATTTCACAAAATTTATATAACTTTGAACAAAAAATGCTGCCAATGGCAGCTGTTGTTGCAATTATTTTACTTCTAACCAATCTTTAAAAACTGAATTATCCTTTAAGTTAAAGTAATATTTAATAAACCGAATAAACTCTTCTGAATCTATCTCTTTAAACTTATAATTATCATAGTATTTCTTTACGAATTTTTCAGCTTCTTTGATTTCACCCCTTTTTTCAAAAAGTTTCCATAACATAACATTGGATTTCCCATAAATATATGAACTTTGCTTATCCTGTTCATACTGATCCAAAGATAAGTTTACTGGCAACTGGTCAAGTCCTTTTACCACTTCATTTAAATTGCTATAAGGTACACCTTCATTTAATTTCGAATAAAAATATAGGCCTGTAGCAAACTCAGCAAAGCCTTCATCCAGCCAAGCTTCATGATATGGATCATTACTAATTATTCCATAAAACCACTGATGAGCTATTTCATGTACAACTGTCGATTTTAATAAAGCAGGAGGTAGTTTAGCATGATCATCAATTGAGTATGCTGTTACAACCCCTGGGTATTCCATACTTTTACCATCCAACACAATATCTAATTGATTATGAGGATAAGGCCCAATTGTTTTTTCAAAGTACATAAATGCTTCTGAAGCTATTTCCGATACCTCCTGAGAGAGCTGTTTATCATCACCAAACCCAAATAATCTAATATTTGTGTTTCCCACTTCTTTTTCGATTAGAAAATGTTCTTTCAAGATTACTGCAAAAAAGTCTTTAACGTTATTTGCTTGTAATGTTCCAATTTGTTTAACTTCTTTGGGATCGTTTGGACTTGTAGAAACTAGTGTATAACCATTTAGTAACTTATAGGTTACATTAAAGTCACTAAAATTAGTATGATATGTCTCCCCCTTAAATCGATAATCTTCTTTATTCCATTCCTTATTTCTATAGGTAGCAAGCATTGGGTAAAATTGAGCCAAGTAATAGTTCCCATTATTCTTTGTATATCTCAAGCCTTTGTCTGGAAGTGTAAAATTGTATGTAAAACTGACATTTACTTCACTACTTGGAGGTAACTCATTATTTAAGTCTATTTTCAATGTATCTTGTTCTAATGAAAAATCTACTTTTTCTCCATCAATTTTAACAGTGGGAATTGTAACTGTTCCAGGATGAGCAGAAGATTGACCAACACTATCTAAAGTTTGTTTGGTAAAGATATTAGGAATAAAATAAAAGACCAAATCAGTCCAATTATCTTCTGATTTATTCTGTACCTTTACTTTTGCAATTACTTCAAATTCTTCTTTCTCACTCATTACAATGTTTAAATCGTATGAAGCATGATTACCTGCGGGTACTGTATTTGGAGTAAATGACTTTTTAACTTCATTATTGTTGCTAACCAATACGATATTTACTTTTAAAACTTGGAAGCATAAAAATATAACTAATATAGAAAAGAAACTTAAGTACAAGTATTTAATAACTCTCTCCCCCCTCGAGTTCAATCCATATTATAAGCAATTCTCTTTTCGGTTTGGAAATTCCTGTATATATTTTGCTTTAGCAAGGAAAATCACTTTCCCTACAATGAAAATTCTTTGCGTAAAAAAATAACTGCCAAAGGCAGTAAAATAAAAGTCCAACATTTATTTTTTTTCTTTCAATAATATTTCAATAATTTCTGCTAACGCTTCAACAGTATTGTATCCCTCTTCTAATGAATTCTCTATCCCACCAATTTCAATAATAACAGACTGGTTTAAGATATCTTGGTTATAATCACTTGCCATCTCTGTGGACTTACCAAATATCCCCCGCGAAAGTCCAGGATACAATTCTTGTGCTTTTTCATGAAATTCTCTTGCAAATTCCATATTCTCCTTATACTTTTCATCTTCTTGATTTACAACAAATGCAAGCTTTGAATAACTTTTACCGTTAATCTCTACAGTGGTATTTCTTTTTAGAGTAGTATCTCTGTGGAGGTCAAAAACCATTTGTATATTATTATATCTAGTTAAAGTTTCTACTAATTTTTCTCTGGATACGTTATAAGCATCTTTTCTAGATAACCCACGTTGTTCAACTAACTTCATATTATTGGTTGTATCAACAATATTATTAATAAGTCTATTATTAAGAGCCTTACTTAATCTTTGACCGACTAATGTAATATTGATATTTTCGTCATAGCTATTTTCCTGATCGAATTGTTCGTTTGGATTTACAGCTTTCAATTCGGGGATAAAAGATTCATCATTATGAGTATGATAAATATAAACAAGTGGTTCTTTACTATAGTTAGAAAATGAAGATATAGTATTTTCAATGTTAGGGGTAGAATTAGATAGGTTTATTAAAGGTTCTTCACCTTTTTGGATTACATAAGTGAATACAAACAAACAAGCAATCAATGCACTTACTGAAATAATCCAACGACTGTATGTCTTCTTTCTTCCTAACCTTCTTGCTTTTTCTCTTAATAAATTTTCTGTTTCTAAAACAAACTCTTCCCTTGGATTAAGTGAAAAAGATTTTTTAATTAAATCAGTTAATTCTCTGTCATCTTGCATTACTTAGCACCTCCATTGATAATGGATTTAAAATCTTTTTTAGTTCTTTTAATGCTCTGTGATAATCAACCTTCACCTTCGATTCACTACATTGAAGAATATCAGCAGTTTCCTTTATTGAGCATTCATTAATCGCTCTAAGTATTACAACTGACCTAAAATGGGGTTTTAATTTAGCAATCCCAGCATGAATACCTTTTTTTAATTCGTCTAACTCTAAAATGTCTATTGGCTGATGTCCACTTGCTACATTTCTTAAAATCTTTTCATTAATCAATACTTGCCAACGTTTTTTTCGATAATGATCAATTGCCGTATGTCTTGCAATAGAAAGTATCCAAGCTTTTAAGTGATGAATTCGATTTTTATCCGTAAGATTTTTAAGAACCCGAATGAACACTTCTTGTGTTAAATCTTCTGTATCATTGTGATTCCCTGTAAAACAAATTAGATATCGGTATACATCCAAATAATAAAGTTTATAAATTTCTATTATTTCATCTTCGGTATTGTCTTTATTAAACACAATCTCCCCCCTTTTTTATACAAATATAAATCGTTTGAACTTGGTTAAAGGTTACAATTATTTTTAATTTTTTCCTAAATAAAAAAAACCGTCTCTAAGACGGATTATTAATGAATTTCAATTTTTAAGTTAGAATATCCTCTTTAATTAAACTGCCCTTATAGTTCCAGAAGTCTTTGTTACTGAATATAATCTGTACTATCTGCGCTTGTCTCGTTTATAACGATACTAGAAGAAATATTGAGTTTCTCCCAAACCCAAGCCTGAAAAGTTCTGTTTATTTCTATTTTTAGTGCTTTATTATCCAAATTCTCATCAATATCTAATTCTTTAAAAGTAAATGTTTCTGTCGCCTCTGCACCTTGATATTTTGTACTGCTAAATGAAAAAGTAACCGTCTTATTCAATGGTTTCATCCCCCTGCTTAAATTGACCTTTAATTACATTTACACTGTTACTTCTAATTTCATTAACTACCTCTTTTATAAAAAGGAAAGATCCGTTTTCTCAAGATTTATATTAATATTTTCAATCCAATTAAGAGTAGAAACCCATAATCCTCCCAGATTATTTTTTAAGCTTTGGACATCTGTATTTAATGATAATAAGCCATGTATTTTCTGTTCAAATTCTTCAGGTAAATATTCCAACTCAAAACTTTCTTTATACATTGTCCTACTTGACAAATATTTGTGCTTATTTTTTAAGCCAACGGACATTACCGCCCAATAAGCAACTTGTCTTGATTCATGCGCAGCTACTATAGTTTCTGTTTCCTTTAATGCAAAAACTTTATAAACATGTTCATACATATCAGTAAGTGCATCCTTAATTAGGATGTTAAAGTCCACTTGTTCCTCTGCTTCTTTTTGCAGTACTCCTTATTTCATCATAGAGATTTGTTGAATCATATAAAACTTTACATGTAAAAATAGAATCACTCTTTACTGGCCATTCATAATCAATACTTCTTGCTTTCGATTTCATTTTTTCAAGAGTACTAAAACTTAATCCAACAAACATACCTTTGTAAAAAAAGGCTTCCCAACTGTTCTCTCGCCCATTTATTACTACTCTTAATTCTAAGTCGGATTCAGGACCATCCATTCCCTTTGCAGTAGACCCTTCTATAGCAACAGAGAGAAGGTTTTTTTTTGTATTTTTTTAGTAACTCATTAAGTATTTCATCAGCAACTTCAAATCTTTCTTCAGTAGAAAACTTATTAAGATGCCAAGTCATTTTTTTACAACTCCCAATCACATATTAACGGATTACATGTCATTAGGATTCAACAAAACCATTTAATTTCCTTTTAATTTCTTCAAATCCTTCTTCCACTAGTCGAGTAGAAGGGAGCCTTTCTACCTTACGGCAAATTGTACTCCTCCCCCCTCACAGAACCGTGCTTGCGCTATTAACGCACACGGCTCCTCCAAATTATCATTTACAGAATATAGCTAATCTC
>NZ_JAMAUK010000069.1:0-4460 GCF_023714395.1 Niallia sp. MER 6
AAAGTTACCGGTTGAAAAATGCACTTTCTTCAATCAAAACACAAGATGGAATTTAATGTAAACACTAGCTGCAAGCCTATGTAAATTTCGCTGCATTTTTCTGCACTTTTTGCTTGCAAAAAACAAGCGGTTCTTTATCTATCGACTAAATCTCTAAATGTATTATCGTACAAACGTAAAATAACATTAAATGCTTCTAGATCTAATTCCATTGTAAATATAATTTCGTCGTCATCACAACCAGCAGTAATATTTTCATTTTTTTCTTTTTCTTTCATACTATTTATTCACCTCTTTCATATATTTACGTAAGTAATGAAATGGACGTGATAGTTTTAAATAAATGGATTAAAGATGAGGTACAAGTGACTCGATACAAATACAAAAATTTTAAAGATATTTTTAGCAGTTTGGAAGATAGTTCGTATATTATTTGTTCCAAATGCTTTAGTAATTTTTGCACTGTAGATTGTTGGAATAATCATATTTGTACTTTCAAAATTAAATGATGTCACCCTCTAAAGGGGGACAAACTTACTTACACATCTACATACAAATTTTTATTAAATTCTAGACCTGCAACTTTGCTTAATAGTCTACTATTTAAATAATTCCGGTACCAAAAACTTAGTTGCAACAGCCCCAGCTTTTTTTAACGATACCACACCTACTGATAATTTTACTTGTTTAAGCCTATCAACCATTAACGAATCTTTAAATATCTTGTCACGGATGTTTGTTATTCGCTGACTTCTATCGCCATATTTAGTCCTTTTTGAAAAACTTTCATCAGGAAGTACAAATAGTACTCCATGTTTACTTTCTGGATCCTGCTCAGCCAGTATACAGTATCTCCAAACCTTATCCACAAGTTGTTCCAATGGCTCAGTACCAGTATCTAATTCGATGTTTAAATACCTTATTTTTTGTTCTTGACTATCATACTCCCTTTGTAAAATCCAGTCTGGGCGTATAATAGTTACCCAATCACCATTACTTTTTTTATACTGTTGATTGTTATTTATAAATTGGGCCGTTCTAGCATGTGCAGCTCCCTTGTTAAACATAGCTACTGGCTTACTTGCCTTCTGAATCCACATTTCATAAGGAACATGGGACGGTGCCAACGAGCTAAATAATTTAGTTTGATTGTAATGCTTATATTGCGGCAATGATAATCTTTGTTTAGTGGTACACATAATATCCAGAACTACCTCTTGTGTATATAAGAAATGAAGTTTATTCTTCTTTTCTAATAGTTGATATATTTGATTCTTATTATAATCCTCAAACAAAAGTCCATTTTCAATTAACAAATTGATTCCACCAGAACCAATTGAAAAATACTTAAAACGTTCACCATCGAAACCATCTGCAAAACTAGAAGAACGAACTAATTTAAATTCCTCCAGTCTTCTTAATCGATTTTTAAATGAGTATTCTTTAATCTCTTCTCCCAAGAACTGAGTAAAATACTTATATAGTTGTGCCATCGTAAGCAATCGATGACGTTCTAGATATTCTAATAACAAGATTTCAGAAGTTTTAACTTCCAGCCGAGATCTCCCTTTCCCTTTAATTACACTAACATCGTCCAATCTTTTACAAACTCCCTTCAAATTTATTTTAAAAATTACTTTGATAAACAAATAGTACCTATCCCCTTTTATAGTTGTTACTGCTAAAGTCTGTTACCCCGGAATTAGTAAGCCAGAGTAACAGTGTTTTCCAAAGTAATAGAGTTTCCTCTACTTGAAAGCCTATTATTTCGGATCAATTAAACTATATTACTTAGATTAAAATCGACCTAATAAAACTAGATAGGAAATCATATCACCTTGGTATATATAGAGAATTCAGTAGAGAAAGCTCAAAATGGATTTAATCTAACTGCTTTTCATTAAGCATTATATCGGGGATTCTCTATATTTCTAGTAAACTACCATAATAAAACTGAAAGGCTAAGAATGCACAAGGTTCATAATAATTTTCAATTAAATGCTCGAAATCTCTAATTTAGATCCATTGAAATGTTTTTATATGTCAATAATTTAAGATCATAAAATCGAAGTACTTTGAACTATATTAATTGTTCCTGTATCCGTATTTGCCATCAAATGCTTATTACGGCTATTAGTAACTTTCAATGGTTACTAGATTCAGATACCGTTAATATATAGTGTTGCAAAATCGTTGATATAATGGCATTTTATATAGTTACCATCATTCGTTACCAAATCATTTTCAAACGTAAATTCTAGCTAGAATTCTCAAAATAATCCATTTATGTGCCACTTAAATCTTAATAAACTATCATTTTTAGTTATGGTACTCGATTAAGGTAACCAGTCATGGTAACCTTTACATGAAATAGACACTATTATGGGTTACCAATATCAGTTCCTCTCAAGAATTGGCTTTCTTTATTTAATTTACGGTTGCTCTTATTGTTACAACGATAAATTCACATAATCGAATCTCTGTAAAAAAACAAGATCAACCTAATCAGATTGATCTTGTTCATTGCTTCTTATCTAAACGCCGAATATTTTTTCAAATATGCCTTCATTCTCTTCTGCTGCTAAAATAGAACGAACGCTTTCCTCCGGCATTGCTAGAGGAAAAGTTATTTTTTCGATTCTGCTCTGAATTCTTCCAGCCGGATATTTACCCGACAATTCCTCTACACTCAAATTCGAGGTTAAAATGGTGACTTTTTTATTATTCATGCGCTCTTCTAAAATCTGAGTAAAAATGCTTTCTGACCAATCTGATGCTTTTTCTACACCAAAATCATCGATAATTAAAACTTCCACATTTCCGTAATAATTTAAAATATCTAATTCACGAATGCCATTCTTATTGTCAAAAGTATTTTTTAGCTCATTAAGCATATTTGCTGAAGAAATATATAACACATTTATATCAAATCGTCTGATAATGTCATTCGCAATACTCACTGCCAAACGGCTTTTTCCACTACCAGTTGTTTTACTGTAAAGATACAATCCCTTTCCGTGATCCTTGAATTCATGAAAATTCTCCGTAAATTCAGTTGCGACTCGTTTAGCAAACTCGGCTTTCATCCGGTTTTCCTCTACTCGATAGATATCTGTTCGAAACTCCTTTACAGTACAATCTTGAAGGTCAATTGGAATCTTTGCGAATTTAAACTTAGTTAATAATTCCTTATCTTGTCGGCATTCACAAATAGCCATTTTAACTTCACCTAGATCTTTAAATACAATATAACCTGAACCGTCACACTGTTTATAAGGACATTTGTCTGAGACCTCATCTAAGACTTCAAATGATTCCGTTCGCTTTTGCTCGATTGAACCATACTTCTCCCGAAGATTGCTTAGTATTTGCGAAAATTGATCGTTTAGTTTTTCCATTAGATTTTTCCTCCTGAATATTATCTTGCTTGTGATTTAATTTCTTTTTAAAATTATGATGCTTATCGAAAATGTAGTTTGCCACATATGCAAATGACCGAATACGGTCCCTTTCGTGTTGTGGTACAAACTCATTGAAACAATTGTCAATTAACTGGGTTACTGTTTGTAAATTAAGATCTAGTTGTGCAACTTGTGTAATTGATAATCTATCCGAATCCGTTAAAACGTACTTGGCACTTTTCATTAAAAAATATCGAGCAATTTGATCAGCAAATGGATCTTGAAAATATCTACCAGTTGCTGACTTAGCATCTTCATCATCAAGTTCTTGATAAATAATCTCTGTAGTATTCTCTGGTATTGCTCGCGCACCTTGATTATCCGAAGAATCAGTCATACTTATCGAAGCTTCATTTTGCACATTCGATGATTCACTTAATAACTGTCTTGATGAATCGGTAGATTTAACTTTATCATTATAGAAAATATCAAAGTGTTCTAGTCTGTAACCTAATTCATTAAGTTCCTCAACTATTTTCACTAGATTGACCCTGTACTGCAGGGTTTTATCATATTTATATCTTGGGTTTGGATTTCTCCTTTCAAAGATATATTTCTTATTAACAAGCTCTTTTAAGTTTCTCCTAACTGTACTTGGACTGCCTAACATGATTTCCTGAGACAGTTCTTCAGAAGATTTATAAATCCAGCCATATCTTAAATCAGAAACTTTATTTGTAGAAATACGTGCTAACTCTTCAGCAATCAAGCCGTCTGAATCCTTTACTCGTTTTGACCAATATAGTAATTGATTTAAAGTTATTGCCATGGCACAGTTTCCTGTTAATTCTACTAGTTCCTCTTTAATTACTGCTCTTTTTAAAATGGAATTTGCCATACTTTCCCCCTTCTAATTAGAAATAAAAAGACCCTGTGACTGCTAAACTAAAGTAGACAGTTTTCGCTAGATAAGATGAAACACTTATTTACCCAAATATACCAGTAAAATATATGCCTCCTCCATTGTATGATGATGGTTTAATTCATTAATTTACGGAG
>NZ_JAMAUK010000006.1:0-225387 GCF_023714395.1 Niallia sp. MER 6
GTGAAAATCTTTTTACTCATTATTTTCTCCGTCTCCATGTTTCTCTAGTTGTGTTACATAATTATACAAAAAAATACCCTATAGGTAGACTTTTTTTAAGTGTCTACTCTATAGGGTACATTTTATATGCGGATTCGGGCTTTTATTATGCACTATTTCGGGGCATATCATGAAGGAGCGACAAGCTGAGAAATATTTTCCGTATTTTATGTTGTATTTCCTGAGAAATCGCATGATATGACAATGTTTGCGGTTTTTTTACATCATTTATCTATAGAATAAAGACAAAATGAAACTAACTGAATTCTGACTTTAAAACAAAAGTAATCTTCATGTCTGTTAACCCAAGATTTGCTGATTAAACATACAAACAAGAAAATTCAGAGTAGAGCTTAAAAATGGAAGTGACGGCTAATGTTAATAACGTGATGAGCACTTTTTCTTCCTAAAATGTTATAAATCTTTCATCCAGTAAAACAGCGGATAATCTTTTGTACTATAATATACTTAATTGGTTTTTTAGGAGGAACAGAAATGAAGCCTAAAATTGAAGATGTGGCGAAAAAGGCTGGTGTTTCGCCAACTACTGTTTCGCGTGTTTTGAATAACCGCGGGTACATAAGTGATAAAACTAGGGAAAAAGTCCAAGAAGCGATGAATGAGCTTAATTATTTTCCAAATGATGTTGCTCGGTCTTTATTTAACAAGCGGTCTAACTTAATTGGCTTGATACTGCCGACAACGGCAAACCCTTTCTTTGGAGAACTGACTTTTCACTTAGAAAACATTTGTGCAACGTTAGGGTATAAGGTGTTGCTTTGCAATAGTTTAAATCAGATTGATAAAGAAGAAAAATACTTGGAAATGTTATTACGAAATCAGGTGGATGGAATTATTGTCGGTACACATAATCGCGGTATTTTTGATTATCATAAGCAAGGTTTAGCTGTTGTTGCTATAGATAGGTATCTGTCTGAAACCATCCCAGTTGTCGGCTCTGATAATTACGAAGGTGGGAAAATCGCAACAGAATTGTTAATTGAAAATGACTGTAATTGTATTGTGCTAATGGATGGAATTGGAGAACTGGAAACGCCGGCCAGATTAAGAAGAAAAGCGTATATAGATCTTATGGAGCAACAGGGCAGGACGCCAATTATTTATGAAATATCAGAGGTTTTTGCTCAAAATAGTTATATACATATAATAAATGAAATTTTTAACGACCATCCAGAAGTAGATGGTGTATTTGCCACTAATGATTTATTTGCGGCAGCATTTTGGAATGAAGCAAAAAAACGAGGAAAAAACATTAAGGTAGTCGGCTATGATGGGACAGAGACAGCTCAAACATTATTACCAGAACTTACAACCATTAGGCAGCCAGTCGATCTAATAGCGAAAACAGCTATCGATATTTTATTGAAAGAAATAGAGGGAGAATTCACAGACATTCATTTAGAAACAAGGCTGCCTGTTCGATTATTAAAAGGAACTACAGCTTAAATATTGCTTTATTATATGGTGGTAGAGATGCTGGTTTAATTCGCTTTTATTTTGACTTAGGAAAGAAAAAAGGTGACTATTTTGATTGAAGTTTTTGCTATTTTTAGCTTTTACTTATTACCCATTTATTGTATTGTTTTTTGTTTAAATCTTGTGTCATTGTTAAAGAAGATAAAGTATGAAGAAAATACAGCTAATAATACCGTATGGTTTACAATTTTCCTTTGTACTAATCATTATGACCATAGCTTCACTCACTACGCTTGAGTAGAGAAACAGAAAGAAATAATTTTTCCTAACTGCTGTATTATAACTGATTTGTTGAGGGATTCCATAATAATTTGGAATCCTTTTCTTATGCCACAATAAGGGCAGGGACAGGAAATAACTATCAAGGGTTTATAAAAGAGTATTAGTTTAGGAATGGAAAGCTCTTCTTTTTGTATTCTTTTTTTTATAAACTGTCACAACTGGTTACACTTCGTTCGTTATATAGAGTGAGAGGGGGATAAGATGAAAGTTAATAATCAAGATTATGAAAAGATGGAAGAATTATATGAGTTGTATGAACAAAAAATTTATTCTGTTGCCTATTCCATTTTAAATAATATCCAGCAGGCGGAGGATTCTGTTCAAGAGACATTCATCACACTTTATAACAATTTAGAAAAACTGTATAGCTTGGATACGCAAGAGCTTAAACGCTACATATTAAGAATAGCGAAAAACAAAGCGATAGATAGCTATCGGAAAAATAAACGCCATGGTCTGCTTGTGGAAGAATATCAAAGAGAATCAATTGAAACTATAGATGAAAATATTGAAGAGTGGCAACAGCGTTTAATGTCTGAAAATCAAATTGATACATTGTTAACAGTGTTGAGTGAATCTTGTAGACAGGTTTTCAAATATAAAGTTTTCTATAATCTGTCGTATCAGGAAATATCCAAGCTAATGGGATTAACGGAGGTCAATGTTCGAAAGCAATATGAACGCGCCCGTAAACGTGTACTTAATATGATAGGAGGTTTACAATTTGACGAATTCACAGGACTCAAAAAAAATGTATGATTTAGCTGAAAAAATTGCTTTAGATGATTTTGATTCATTAGCTGGACAACATGAATTCTCAGACACCTACAACCATAAAAAGAAATTGTTTATGGAGGAAATTAAGGCAAAAAGGGAACAACAAAAGATCAGGCGCAAAAAGAATCGTTTACTAATTGCTGCTGCCTGTCTATTAATTGGTATACCGACAACTGCTTTTGGTGCCGTTAAAGTCTATGATATGACTATCCAAAAACAAAATTATGAAGTAGATATTTCCGTGACAAATACAAATACAAATAACCAAGATAAATGGTATAAATTGAAAATTGCTAATATGCCAGAAAATATGGAAGAAGTTCGAAATACTGATGGCATGAAGTTTTCATTTAAAGATAACTATGCGCAAGGTGGTTTTTCATTTAGTCTTATGAGAGTAGGGGGAAAATCAGACTTCCAGACACTTTACGCAAATAATTATGAAGAAAAAGAGATAAATGGCAGGAAAGCAGTTATTATCAGTAAAGATTCAGTAAATGAAAGCATGACGTTTGACAGACAGGTATATCTCTTATTTGAGAACGAGGGAATCATGTTAGAGAGTTATGTTGGGGCTGATGTTAACGAGGACGTAATGATGAAGGTTTTGGAAGATATTTCACTTGTACCAACATCAAAAGAAAAGGCAACACCAATAATAGAGTATGAAGAAGCTCAAATCAGCGATGACCAAACTGAATTTAAAGTTATTCCTTTGAATAAAGACAGCAATAGATTATTTTCTATAGGTGAAGTGGTTCCAGTAACGATAGAAGAATTGGTTAATGGAAGCAATGGTACTGTCAGTAAAATGTATTCCTTAGAATATACGGTAAATAAGGTTGAAGTCTATGATTCGATTAAAGATTTCAAGCAGGGGAACTTTAATGAAATTGGATTAGAAATGCTAACCCATTATAACGCTATAGATCAGGAAAAAACCCTTATACCATACAAACGAAATATTTATAAAATGGGGGATGGCAAGGATACCATTGACAAGTTAGTAGATACCCAATTAATTAATGGAAAGTTTGTCTATTTAACTACAACAGTTACAAATACTAGTAATCAGGCAACCGAGGAAATTTATATGCATCCATCCTTGCAAGTGCTTAAATCGGAAGGAAATGCGTGGAACTATGCTAATTTTGATGGAAATTCAGAACACAGTATTATGACTGGCGAAGTTGATTATCTAGAACCTCACGGAAGTGGTAAATCCTTTTACAATATTGGAAGTATCCAACCAGGTCAAACGAAGAAGATTAACTTAGGTTATTTTGTTGATGAAGATAAACTGGACTCTATTTTCCTTGATGTTTTCCATTACTCTGGGTCTGGTATAACAGAAGACTTAAATGCAGAAGACCGTTGGTGGATTGATATTCGTCAATAGTTTAAAAACTATTAAAAAATGTAGTTTATAGTTATTAGACATAAACCTAAAAGAAATATTATTAAAAGAATCCAGCAGAAAATGGTGGGTTCTTTGTTATGTTACGAATATTGTTACAAAGTAATTCCCCAAAAGTAATTCCTCCACCTTTTTCCATTTGTTTCATTTATAATTTAAAGAAGATAAAATTTTCGAAAAAATCAATATAGAGAGGAGTTATAAAAAATGCTCAAAAAAAGAAAAGTTATAATAACAGGTGCAGGCTATGGAATTGGAAAGGAGATTGTCAAAGGGTGTTTAAATGAGGGTGCATCGGTAATTGCTTGCGATATTAATGGCAACTCTTTAAATAATTTATCACTGGCAATGGATAGTCGTAATGTTTTATATACATACCAATTAGATGTCAGTAAATATGAAGCTGTTACTAAATTTTTTGATTACATCGAAGCAGAACATTCTGACGTAGATTGTTTAGTTAACAATGCTGGAATTTATTTGGCAAAAAATATTTTGGATTATCAAGCAGATGAAATGGATAAAGTTTTAGACATAAATGTAAAGGGATTTATTTATTTTTCACAAATGTTTGGCAAAAAATTATTGGAAGAGAAACGGAAGGGAATCATCATAAATATGTCTTCAGTTTCAGGGATGGAAGGCAGTTCAGATGCGATTTACGGACTTTCGAAAGCAGCTATACTTGGTTTAACAAAAAGCTGCGCCATGAATTTTTCACCATATATTCGAGTTAATGCTGTTGCGCCTACGATGGTAAATACAACGATGATGGGGATAATACCTGATTGGAGAAAAGAAGAATATTTAAGTCACCAACTCATTAATACCCCTGTCCTACCTGAAGATGTGGCGGAAACGGTTGTTTTTTTATTATCAGATAAAGCAAAGCATTACACAGGAGCAACGTTCGATATTAATAATGGAGGATATTTACGGTAGTAAAAGACTCCACATTATGTCGGTACGAAATGGAAAATTAGTGTTTGGTGAAAAGCTTCATTTATGTATAATAAGAAGAATATTCAGTTATTATCTTTATAAGTGGGGGATAGTGAGATGGACAAACAGGAATATGAGTGGGTAAAACAAACAAGGCAGATTTTACTAGACCAGTGTAAAGAATTGAATGAAGCTGATTTTACAAAAGAGATTGGATTTGGATTTCAAAATATAAAAGATTCCTTAGTTCATGTCGCGGGTTGTTATCATGCTTGGTTAGGTTCTTTTGTGCTTGCCAAAACGGATGCACCATTATTATCAAAGGAAGCAATCAAGGAAATGAAAATGGAAAATATCCAACATTATTTTCAGCAGGCAAATATATATGTAGATAATGTTTTCGATCAATTCGCTGATAGAAATAATGAACTGATCGTTAAAGAGCCTTCTTGGAAAGTAGGCAGTGGGGTTGTAAGAAAATCGCCACACCAATTACTATGCCATTCTATTACACATGAATTTCATCATAAGGGGCAAATTGTAGCAATGCTGCGGTTACTCGGTTATTTACCTAATAATACAGATATTTTGGGACTATCTGAAAAGGAATTTTCATTTTAATAGTTTTAAAGAAAATCACCTAACAGAAATAAGTGCTAAAGGCAGCAATGATATTTTTCTATTACATAAGATGGTAGGTTAAATGAACAAAAGTGATTTAAAATGTAGTGAAAATTAATGATAGGAGGATATCTTATGGAGGAAAAGAAAAAAGCTTTAATTATAGTCGATGTGCAAAAAGCTTTCGATAATAAAAAATGGGGAGAACGTAACAACCTTAATGCAGAAGAAAACATTAGTAAGATACTAAAATTATGGAGAGAACAAGAATGGTTAGTAATACATATACAACATACATCTGATAATCCTAATTCAGTATTTCATCATAAAAATGAGGGGTTTGCTATTAAAGAAATCGTTAAACCTATTGATAAAGAAGTAATAATAAATAAGAAAGTAAACAGTAGCTTTATTGGTACAAATTTAGAAGAGATTTTAATAGAAAATGAAATAAAAACAGTTGTAATTACTGGTTTAACTACACCTCATTGTATATCTACAACTACAAGAATGAGTGGTAACTTAGGTTTCGATACATACCTGATTTCAGATGCAACAGCTGCCTTTGGTTTAAAGGACCAAAATGAGAGATATTATGATGCAGAAGCTATTCATAATATCTCTCTAGCTACATTGCACGAAGAATTTGCCACAATACTTACAACAGATAAATTGATAAACGAGTTCTTTTCTAGGCATATGTACTAAAAAATGCATTCTTTTCATAAAAGGGAGCGTCTTTTCTAGTACAATTAGAGCAGAATTCCTGTAATACAAAAATGTAGGATAAAAACATTCCTGTATCTCATTTATTCATCAAGCCTGCACTAATTAGTTGGCACTTTATTTATTCTTTTCTGCTGCTTTAGCTTTATAAAATGTTAAATTTAAGAATAAGTGTTTGTTTATTGAGAGATTTATAGTGTATGGGCATCATAAAGAAAAAGTCGATATTCCATAGGAACATCGACTTTTAACTATTAATGGATAATTTATATTATAAATAATTCTTTCTAATCAGCAATCTTAGCCTCATTAACGGGTTGACAAGATTGGCTGTCACTCTTTGGCAATCTACCATTATGCCAAAGGGCAGGGTTCGTATCATCTGGAATAACCTGATTCATAATATTACGGTAGTGCTTTTCTTTATTTAGAATATATTCGGCCATTAATTTTGCTTCTTCTAATTGCTTCAGGACCAGTTCTTTTTGCTTCAATATTATTTCAAAACGTTCCGGAATAGTAGAATCACCTTCCAAACAGAGCTCAACATATTTCTTTATATCATCAACTGACATTCCACTCTTTTTTAAGTTTTTTGCCCCTCTAAGCCAATTTATAGAATCATCCTTAAAGATGCGATTATTATTTTTATCTCGCTGTAGATTAGGAACTAACCCCTTATCTGTATAGTAACGTACAGTGTGGGAGGTTATATCAAGTAATTTAGCAACTTCTTTTACCGTATACATATATTAAAAAACTCCTTTTCTTTAAATTTAGGTTAATTTATATTATTGACTTCGTGTAACACGAAGGTGATATTGTAACGATACTCAGAATTTCAATCTTGTAATACCTATATAAATATAAAAAATACTATCTTTTCTTGACTTCGAGTAACACGAAGCTGGTAAGGTAATGATACTCAGGATTTCCAATCTTGTAAATACCTAAATCGATTTAAAAAATGCTATCTCTTTCTTGACTTCGTGTTACACGAAGAAATTATATTTAAAGCTGTTCAAAGAATCTGATAGTAAAATTTCGCAATAAAACATGCAAGAGTAAAGGATTTACTTTGAATAAATCAGAGACTATTTTTGGAGGTTTTAGTATGCAAAAAGTGACTTTAAATAATGGTGTTGAAATGCCTTTACTCGGATTTGGAGTTTGGCAGATCCCAGATGCTGAAGAATGTGAACAAGCAGTTTACGATGCACTTATTGCTGGTTATCGTCTAATTGATACTGCAGCTGCTTATGAAAATGAAGAAGCGGTCGGGAGAGCTATCATACGCAGTGGAGTGCCTAGAGAGGAAATATTTGTTACAACAAAACTGTGGGTTCAGGATGCTGGTTTTGAGCGTGCAAAAATAGCTTTTGAAAAATCATTGGATAGGCTGCAATTGGACTATATAGATTTATATTTGATTCACCAGCCATTTGGGGATATATACGGATCTTGGCGTGCGATGGAGGAATTGTATGCACAAGGAAAAGTTAAAGCAATAGGCGTAAGTAATTTCCAGATGGATCGTTTAGTAGATTTGATTTGTCATAACGATATTGTTCCAGTTGTAAACCAAATTGAAACCCATCCATTTTACCACCAATTGGAAAGTGAAAAAATTATGAAAGAATACAATATCCAGATGGAGTCTTGGGGTCCGCTTGCTCAAGGTAAAAATAACATTTTTCAAAATGAAATTTTAGTTACATTAGCTAATAAGCATAAAAAGTCTGTTGCTCAAGTAATTTTAAGGTGGTTAACACAAAGGGGAATTGTTGTGATTCCAAAGTCTGTTCACAAGGAACGAATTATCGAAAACTTTCGTATTTTTGACTTTGAATTAAGCCAAGACGATATGGACGCAATTTCAACTTTAGATACAAATACGAGTCTATTTCCTTCCAAAAACAATCCAAATATTGTGAAGCAATTTGCCAATTGGAAATTTGATATTTAATTTAATTTTCTCTGAAATAGAGAAAGACTTAGCCATGAAAGGATAGATTTATATGAAAGCAATAATGTTAAGAGAAACAGGGGAACCAAGTCAATTAAAGTTACAAGATATAGAAAAGCCAAAACCGGGTCCGAATGATGTCATCGTTCGATTACAAGCGGCATCTCTTAACCGAAGAGATCTTATGGTTGTAAAAGGGCAATACCCAGGGATGAAACTGCCAGCTATTCTTGGTTCCGACGGTGCAGGAAAGGTCGTCGAGGTTGGAGGCGAAGTTCAAAATGTCTTTATTGGTGACGAAGTCATTATAAACCCTGGAATAAACTGGGGAAATGATAAAGATAAAAAAAGTACCGACTTCCAAGTTCTTGGTAATCCAACTGACGGAACATTCGCTCAATATGTAAAGATACCAGTGGAAAATGTTTACGCAAAACCTACTCATTTATCTTGGGAAGAAGCAGCAGCACTACCACTCGCTGGCTTAACTGCCTACCGTGCTCTAATCACGAAAGGTAAAGTGAAGAAGGGGGAAACCGTACTTATTCCAGGTGTTGGCGGAGGCGTAGCTACTTTTCTTGTTCAGTTTGCAGCTGCATTAGGAGCAAAAGTTTACGTAACATTAAGCAAAGAAGAAAAGATAGAAAAGGCTAAAGAATTTGGTGCGGTGGGAGGTGTCAACTACACAGCAGATGATTGGTCGGAGAAATTAGAGAAATTAACTGGTGGTATTGACCTATCTATTGACAGTATTGGTGGAGATTCGTTTTCAACCTTAGTGTCACTTGGGAAAATTGGTAGTAGAATTGTCAGTTTTGGAGCAACGAGAGGTGCAGTACCGAATTTATTCCTTCCAAGTATGACTGTAAAGGAGATGTCCCTGATAGGTTCTACAATGGGAAGTCCCCAAGACTTTGCTGAGATGCTTAAATTTGTTGAAGAACACCAAATTCATCCTATTTTGGACGAAACTCTTTCGTTGGAACAGCTACCAGAGGGATTATTCAAAATGGAACACGGAGAAAACTTTGGGAAAATCGTTTTAACTATTCCACAAGATTAAAAAAATATCCAGTATATAAATGATTTATAACTAAGTATAAATAGAAGGCTCACATGAAATATGCTTTAAACCATAAGCTGGAATCATTTCCGGTCCGCTAATATTAGTTAGCGAAAATTTATTTATAAAAATATCAAATGAAATTTTTTGTTAAAAAGGGAGTACTATTTTGGAGAAACATACTAAACTACTTATTTTTATTTTAGCATTTGGAGTATTTGGGGTATTGAACACGGAGATGGGTGTAATCGGTATTTTACCTTTACTGGCAGAGCATTACGGAATTTCTGTCACAAGAGCCGGATTGTTGGTTAGTCTGTTTGCACTTGTTGTTGCTATTACAGGTCCAGTATTACCAGTTTTATTTTCAGGTATTAATCGTAAAAAGGTAATGCTTATTTCTTTAGGAGTATTTGTAGTCGGCACTGTTTTTTCTATTTTTGCAACTAATTTTAACATTGCATTAGTCGCTCGTATAATTCCTGCATTTTTTCATCCAATCTATTGTTCATTGGCATTAACAATTGCAGCTACGGCAGGGGATGAAAAGGAAGCTCGGAAAGCAATAACCATTATTGTTATGGGAGTTTCTGCAGGTATGGTGCTTGGTGTACCTATCACTACATTTATTGCAAGTATGGCTTCAATTGAAATGGCGTTACTGTTTCCTGCTGCTTTAAATGCAGTAGCATTTTTATTAACTTTGTTCTTAGTACCTTCTATGCCAGTTGCAGGGAAAACATCTTACGGAAAGCAGTTAAGCGTATTGAAAAGACCAGTTACATGGTTAAGCATTTTTACGATTATTTTTCTAACCGCCGCAGTTGCTGGAACGAATAGTTTTACCTCTGAATACTTGACTAGTGTTACACAAGTATCTGGGAAAACTTTAAGCCTAGTACTCTTTTTATTCGGTGCAGCAAGTATCGTTGGAAATCTTCTGGCTGGGAATTTTCTTACTAAAAGTGCAATCAAAACAGCCATTATTTTTCCGATAGTAATGGCATTAATTTTCATCGTATGGTTTTTTGTAGGAGAGCTTCTAGTTCCGATGGCAATAATTATGATTATATTCGGCATTTTGTTCTCCATTCAAAATAATTTGAACCAATATTGGATAACTTCTGCTGCACCAGAAGCACCAGAGTTTGCTAATGGATTATTCGTCTCGGGCTCTAACTGGGGAATAAGTATTGGAACTGCTGTAGGAGGCTTATTCATTACAGGCATTGGGATAGAATATATTGTTTGGGGAGGAATATTGTTCTTAGTGTTAAGTTTGGTGACTATTTTACTGAGAGGTTATATTTCTAAACCAGCTAAAAAACTGTCATAAATAATGTAGGCTACATTTGTAAAAATATTAATTAGAAAATGGCGATTCTTATAGATGAGGATCGCCATTTATCGTGGGTTATGAAATATTATGCCTTAATTGAGTTAGGATAGCTGTAAAAAGTCATTGTTTTACTTTATGAGAATATATATAATATCGACACAAAACTAACTAGAGGTGGATATAAAAATGGATAAAAGAGTCCAATTCGACTTTGAAATCGATTTTACTGAATGGCGGTGGTTTACAAGGACAGGATTTTCGTCTCGATATCCATGGAGATGACATTTCTGATGATGAGTTAGCGAAATATATCGTAGAGGATATGAGGTTGCTAATGGTTGGAAAAGTCAGGATACTCAACAAAAAAATAATTAATGAAAAACACAAGCGAAAATAAGAACCAGCTGCTATAATAGGCGGCTGGTTCTTATTTTACTATGAAAGGGTAAGTTTGTTGAAGAAGGAATATCTGTTTAACTTTCAGTGTTGTCTTTCACTTTGTTCTGAATTTACAAATGTAAACTTCCATTTAGTTGATGTAATTCCGCTTCATGCAGCAATATAATGGATTTTTAAAAACAAAAAGCTTTTCTTTAACATGTGAAGCAAATAATTTTCTCATTCTGTTGGGATTTTTTGATTAGGTTGACGAGGAAGTCCTATTTTTATAAATTAAAAAGGAAGTTAAAATAAAAGATAAGAAGCCTTTGAAAGGAGTTCCTATGAAGAAAATTATTTCTATTGTGTTGGTAGCTATTATAGTTGTGTCTATTTCATATTATTCATTTTCGAAAGAATCCAATGATAAAACAGAAAGTGTCATAACAGATAAAAATGGGAATTTAATTGAACCAATTAGTAGTGATAACAATAATATTGGACATTGATAGAAATTCCCCTTATAGTGTCTGTCAACGAGGAGCATTAAGGAGTTGACGAATGCAAAACTCGATTAATTCCTATCAATATGTATGTAAGTTTGGGTCTTTATCTAGTGTGCACAAAAGGAATAATATATGATTATACCTATCTTTCGTGTTTTGATATTGAAAAAGTTTGCTCGTTTTATATAAATTATTTAGGATTTAGAATAGATTGGGAACATAAATATTCGGAAAATATGCCAGTATATCTCCAAATTTCTTTAAATGATATAGTTATACATCTATCTGAACATAATGGAGACTCTTCTCCAGGGAATTAAATTAGAATTAAAATTAATGATTTAAAAAATTTTCATTCCTTACTATCAAGAAAAGAATATCCATACTCTAATCCAGCTATTGAAAAAATGCCTTGGAACACTATCGAATTAACAGTTATTGACCCTTTTTGAAATAGAATTACATTTTATGAGGGAATTGAGTAACAGAACAGTTCAGAAAAACTAATCATGTAAATCTTGTGAAATTTAAAGAAGGGATCCATGAATTAAGAAGGGTTCTTCCTTGTTATCTTGAATGGATAAAAGCTAAAAAGCGAGATTTCTTTTTAGACAGAAAAAAGAAGGATTTAATAGTTGTTTTTCAACAGTTAGTGATATAAGGAATTGTCAGAGTAAGATAGAATACATATGGTTAGAATAACTAAGGAATAGAGGATTTTGGATAAGTGGATAGACAACGAGCCCTTTTTTATGGATTTATATTGGTGTAGTTTTATTAATTACTCCCGTACCTCATGTATTATATTGGATGGATGATAATGAAGAAGTATTTCGTTATTTTGGATTATTTATATCTGTAATCTGTGCTGTCCCATAAATTTTTGATGTTGCTAGAGTATATAAAAATATTCTTAAGAAGTATAGTTAACGAGAAAATGAAGAAAAGCTGTCCGTTATGGGCAGCTTTTCTTCATTCACTAAAAGAGGGTAAACTGTATTAATAGTTGCCTTGCATTACTATTTAAACAGTCCAATAAATATGCTCTTACAGGAATTCAACTCAAAAAAGCACCAGCAAAATGCTGATGCTTTAATTCTGTTGAGAGTTCTATCCAGTTGATAAATGGAACCAATAGATTGTTAATAAAGTTTGTTTTCTTCTTGTTCAGCCTTCCACCATAGGGCATCTGCTGGATTCTCAATAACTTCTTTATAATCAGACTTTGTAGCAACTGTTGGGTAAGATCCTTTTAAGGATTTTCCTGTTGTACTCTTAAATAAGAATAGAATTACAAAGAATCCGATAAGACTTATGATTGTTAAGTACCAGGCAGGTGCTAAGTTATTGCCTGTTTGGTGAACGAGCCAGGTGGAAACTAATGGTGTAGTACCACCAAATATAGAAACTGAGACATTAAATGTTACAGATAGTGTTCGGTAGCGTATATCGGTATGGAACATTGCTGGTAGCGAACCAGGCATGGAGCCTTCATAGGTTGCAAGCAGTACACCCAGAATTAGAATACCTAATGAAATAAATATTAGGCCACTCATGTTTACGAAATAAAAAGCTAGCGCCGATAAAAGGGTCAAACCGCCTAAACCGATTAAGAAGACTTTTTTATTACCAATATTATCACTTAGCTTACCGAATAGTAATGTGAGTGGCACCATGATGACCATCACAAGTGTAATTAATATAGTACCGGTAGTGCTTGATAAACCAATAATTTCGTTTAAATAGGAAGGCATATAGGATAATAACATATAATTGGTAACATTAAAGAAGGCTACAGATACGAAACAGACAATAATATCTTTTTTATGATTTTTTAGTATAGAGAAGAAGCTTTCTTCTGTTTGTTCTTGAGCATCTGTAGTAGAAATTTCATTTTCAAAAATAGGTGATTCCTCTAGGTTCTTTCTCAAATACAATCCAACAAATCCTAGTGGTAAACCAAGCAAGAATGGAATTCTCCAACCCCATGAGGCCATTTGTTCATCTGATAAGGTGATAAAGAGTATGCTTGCTACGAGTGAAGCTAATATATATCCTGCAAGGGTACCAATTTCTAATCCACTTCCGAGGATGCTGCGCTTATTGTCAGGAGATGATTCAGCAATATAGACCATTGCACCGGCATATTCGCCTCCAGTTGAAAATCCTTGAATAATTCTTGCGACTAATAACAGGATAGGAGCCCATATTCCAATTTGATCATAAGTAGGTAATAAACCGATCAATAAGGTCGAAAAGGCCATTAAAATAATGGTTGTAGTTAAGACGACTTTTCTTCCGGCTTTATCACCAATTTTACCAAAGATAATACCGCCTAAAGGTCGCATTAAGAAGGCAATTGCAAATGTGGCAAAAGTAAATACTAATTTTAACTCGTCATTTTGTACTGCACTAAAAAAGTTCTGACTAATAATAACAGCTAAGTAGGAATATAAACCAAAATCAAACCATTCCATTGCATTTCCTACTCCTGTAGCAAACACACTTTTCTTCGCTGTTTGAATATCTACAATGTTAATCTTCTTCTTGTTAAATTTCATTTTTTCAACTCCGTGATGTGCGGTTATACAAAAATAACAGATTAGTTCAATCTAGTGTTACTCATGTATCATATTGTGGGGAAAAGCATTTGAGGTAAACTGAAAGCACAAATAATTAATATAGTGCCAAATTCGTCAGGTCAAACTAACACTGATCTCAAGTGAATAGTTGTTTCCCTCCTTTCATTTTTTTATAATCCTAACGATTTCTAAACCTTGCTATCATTCACTACAATAAATCTGCTTATATAACCTATATTTTTTGTCTCATACTAAATACCCGAACAGATTTTACTTTAAACATAATGGAATATTACAAAGACTTTTTAGGAAATAAGATTCTTTATAATATAGGACTTAAAATACTGTGGTTTAGCCATTTTGAAGTTAATAATGGAACCAAATAAAAATTAAAACTTTTTCTCAAGTAGGGAAGTAAGTTGAACATTTACCATAACTTTAGATGTTTCGATATTAGTAGACCTAAAACTAATTTAAGAAAAATCTATGTCAACCCGTTGACATATGAAACCGGTTGACATAAAATGATGTTGAAAGTGCTTTCAATTTAGATTTGTACTCCATTACATCAAAAAGGGGAAATTGAAATGAATGGTTCAAAACGATTGTATTGGCAATTAAGTGCTTATTTTTTCTTTTTCTTTTTTACTTGGTCTTCTAGTTATTCCTTATTTTCCATTTGGTTAGGTCAAGAAATAAACTTAAACGGAGCAGAAACTGGCATTATCTTTTCTGTAAACGCTATCTTCGCTTTATGTATGCAGCCCATATACGGATATATTTCAGATAAAATTGGTCTGAAGAAAAATATTCTGTTTTTCATTAGCTTGCTGCTTGTTTTTGTTGGACCGTTTTATATTTATGTTTACGGACCATTATTGCAATTTAATGTGCTATTAGGGGCAGCGGTTGGTGGCCTTTATCTTGGAACAGCCTTTTTAGCCGGCATCGGTGCAATCGAGTCTTATATTGAAAAGATTGGCCGGAAATATCAGTTTGAGTATGGGAAATCAAGAATGTGGGGCTCGCTGGGGTGGGCCGCAGCTACTTTCTTTGCCGGGCAGCTGTTTAATGTTAACCCGAACATCAACTTTTGGATTGCCTCTGTGTCTGCGGTCATCCTCGTTGCAATCATTTTATCTGTAAGAGTAGAGATGACTCATCATGAAATGGAAAGAGCCGACTCTGTTACCTTGAAAGATGTAGGACAGCTGTTTCTCTTAAAAGATTTCTGGTTTTTAATGATGTATGTTGTTGGTGTCACTTGCGTTTACAGTGTATATGATCAACAATTTCCAATCTATTATTCTTCTTTGTTTGCATCTGAAGCCCTTGGTAATCAAGTGTTCGGCTATTTAAATTCATTCCAAGTGTTTTTGGAAGCAGGAATGATGTTCTTAGCTCCATTTCTTGTGAATAAGCTTGGAGCGAAACGAAGTTTATTGCTGGCAGGTTTTTTGATGGCTTTCCGCATCATTGGCTCCGGTATTGTAATAGGTCCAATTGGAATTTCTTCGATGAAGTTAATTCATGCAGTGGAGCTGCCAATCATGTTAATTGCTATCTTTAAATATTTAGCTGCGAATTTTGACACTAGATTGTCATCAGTCTTATATTTAGTCGGCTTTCAATTTGCATCTCAAGTCGGTGCATCGATTCTATCTCCTTTGGCCGGCAGATTATATGACAGTATTGGATTTAGACAGTCCTATTTATTAATGGGATTATTGGTGCTCGTATTTTCGATTATTTCGATCTTTACATTACTCAATTCGAATAAAACGATAAATAATAAGAAAAAACTGCAAATAGTTAATTAGGAGGAATTGTACATGTTAACAACTAATAAGCTTCAACTAGCGCAAGAAGCCATCGAAAAGGCAAAGCAGCAAATGAATTCCCGCTACAGATTAGGCTATCATATTATGGCGCCTGCAAATTGGATAAATGATCCGAATGGTTTAGTCCAATATAAAGGGGAATATCATGTGTTTTATCAGCATCATCCATTTGATGAAAACTGGGGTCCGATGCATTGGGGCCATGTGAAAAGCAAGGATTTAGTTCATTGGGAGCACTTGCCAATTGCCCTTGCACCAACAGAAGCATACGAAAAAGATGGTTGTTTTTCTGGAAGTGCTGTTGATGATAATGGCATTCTTACCTTGATTTACACAGGCAATATATTTATAGACAAAGAGAAAGATATTCTCGATCAGTCCCAATGTATTGCTACTAGCACAGATGGCATTCACTTTACAAAAGACACCGCAAATCCGGTAATATCCAAGCATCCTGAAGAAGGATCTGGTCATTTCCGTGACCCTAAAGTATGGAAGTATGAGGACTTCTGGTATATGATATTAGGCACAAGAAAGGAAGATACCGGCAAAGTTGTTTTATATAAATCAAGTGATCTACGAGAGTGGCAATATATTGGCGTATTAGCAGAGAGTGATGGATCACTAGGTTATATGTGGGAATGTCCAGACTTCTTTGAGCTTGGAGGAAAGCATGTACTATTATTCTCTCCGCAAGGCATGGAGGCACAAGGTGAATTATATAATAATATCTTCCAAACAGGCTATATAGTTGGAGATTACAGTTATGAAACAAATAGCTTTGAAGCAGATGATTTCACAGAACTAGATAATGGCCATGACTTTTATGCAGTGCAAACATTTTTAGATGACAAAGGCCGCCGCATTGCGATTGGCTGGATGGATATGTGGGAATCGATTATGCCGACAAAGGAAGACGGCTGGTGCGGCGCCTTAACACTTCCCCGCGAGTTAACACTTGATCAAAATAACAAAATTCTCATGAAACCAGTAGAGGAATTGTCATTGCTGCGAACAACAGAGCAAAAGGTGTGCACAAACAAACATCTAGCTGAAAGCTATCTCGTTGAAGCAAATAATGATCTTATGGAATTAAAGCTTGATATTGATTTAACAAAAACAGCAGCACAAACAGTGGGCGTGAAAATCCGCGGCATCAATCAAGAGGAAACCTTGATAAAATATGAAACGAAAGAACAGAAGCTAGTGTTAGATGTGTCTAAAGCTGGAAAAAGCGAAGATGGAGTAAGAGGCACTACACTTAAAGCTGACACACAACTTTCACTAAGGGTGTTTATCGACAGATCCTCTATCGAAGTATTCGCAAATGATGGACAAGTGACAATGACAAGCCGTATATATCCTAACGAAGCAATACTAGGGTTTGAACTTTTTGCAGAAAATGGAGCAGCTGAAGTAATCGATTTTACTTATTGGGAATTGAAAGATATATGGGAATAATAATAGAAGGAACAAGTGTATACCACTTGTTCCTTCTTTCTTTAAAATGGCAGATTTCTAAACTTCTTTGGTGTTAATTCTGTATGCTCTTTAAAAATTTTTATGAAATGAGGCACACTGTTAAAGCCACATTCAAATGTGATTTCCTGAATAGATAAGTCTGTGTTGTGCAAGAGCTCTTTGGCATGATTAATGCGGAAGTTAATTAAATATTGATAGGGAGAACAGTTCAAATGTTTTTTAAATACTCGTGAAAAATGATATGGACTTAATCCTGCACAATCGGCAATGTCCTGAAGCTTAATTTGGTTAGGAAAGGAGCTTTCTATGTAATTAATCGCCTCTAAGATAGATTTGAATTGCAAGGAATCCACTTCACTCGATTTCTTTTTTAATTCATACAATATCTTATGTATATAAATAGATACAGCATCCTCTTCTACATGATTTTCTTTGGCTGCATGGAGAATACTAGTCATATAGTCTTGAATTACATAATTGTTTGCAATCGAAAAAACACATCCGCCTGCTTCATATAGGAGATTATAATAAGCTTCACTCGCATTACCAGAGAAATGAATCCAATCAAATACAGTTTCCTCTTCGGCCTGATATTTATGTGGTTTATAGCAATTCAGAAACACAAACGAGTTTTCTGAGGCGGTATATTCCTTTCCCTCATAAAAGATTCTCATTTTTCCCTTCTTTACAATCATAAATAGATAGCTGTTCCAATTGTTCCGCTCTACGATATATTCGTTACTGCAGCAGAACGTACCAGAGTAAGATAAATAGAAAAGTGCATCTTTCGCGAAATCACTAGGTGTATGAAAATACATTTTTGATTGTGATAAGACTCCTTTTTCCACCATATAAAACTTCCTCCTACATATCTTTTACACGCATTATAAAGACAGCAAGAATATTACATTATTTAGCAATATCCTATAATGACATTGTAAATAGAGTTTATTAATATGTACATAAGGAAAGCAAAAATAAACAATAAAGGAGTTAAATAACATGGAAATTAGAATTGGACTGATTGGTGCAGGTTGGATGGGGAAGGCTCATACGAATTCATTTGTAAACGCTTTATTGAACTTTGGTCCTGAATATGGCAAGCCAATTTTTGAAGTTGTATCAGATGTTAGTGCAGAAGCAGCTCAAAAAGCAAGTGAGACATTAGGCTATTCTAGATGGACAACAAACTGGCAGGACGTAGTCACTGACGAACATATTGACATCGTTGATATTGCGACACCAAATGCATTTCACTATGAAATTGCAAAGGCTGCACTAGAGAACGGCAAGCATGTATACTGTGAAAAACCTTTAACTCTATCAAGTGAACAATCATTAGAGCTTGCGGAAATTGCGAAGGCTAAAGGAGTCGTCAACTATGTTGGCTACAATAATGTGATGAATCCAGCCACTGCTTATATAAAAGAACTAGTAGACACTGGGAAACTAGGCGACATCGTCGGCTTCTTCGGAACGTATGCACAAGATAGCCTGCTTGACCCAGATTTGCCTATTACGTGGAGACATATTAATAAGTATTCTGGTTCTGGCGCACTAGGTGATTTAGGGCTCCCACTTGTTAAGTGTTTCCCAGTTTATTTTGGGAAATATTGAAAGCGTTAACGCAACAGCGAAAACTATATTTAAACAAAGACCATCATCTCCTGGTTCTTTAACTTTAGCAGAAGTAGAAAATGAAGATATTATTGCAATCCTAACAAACTATGAAAATGGAGCAGTCGGCACAATTTCTTCGAGCCGGATTGCAGCAGGAAGAAAAAATTACTTAACATATGAAATCCAAGGAACAAAAGGCACTGTTCACTATTCTTTAGAACGTATGAATGAAGTAAACGTGTATTTCACATCAGATAATAGTGCAGACAGAGGTTTCCGAACAGTATTTTTAGGTCCAGATCATAAAGGCTATAGTGCATTTTATCCAGCAGCTGGTATTGCAATCGGTTATAACGATATGAAAGTGCTTGAAGCACACGAATTGCTGTCAGCACTATCAAAAGGCACTGCCTATGCTTGTGATTTTGAATTTGGCGCACAAATTGATAAAACAGTTGATGCCATTCTAGCATCAGCAGTACAGCAGCAATGGGTTCGTGTGAATGAAGTGGGAGGTGTAATCGCATGAATATTAAAATAGGAACAGCACCAGACTCCTGGGGAGTATGGTTTCCCGAAGATGAAAAGCAAGTGCCGTGGGAACGGTGCTTAAATGAAATGGAAGAGGCAGGCTATGAGGGGATTGAGCTTGGACCATGGGGCTATCTTCCGAATAATTATCAGCAATTAAAGCAAGAGCTTGAGAAACGCAACTTAACCCTGACAGCAACAACATTAGTTGGTGATCTTACTTCTGAGAAAAAAACACAGGAAATGATTGCTCTACTCGATGAAATGGCAGAGCTTCAGCTGAAGTTTCCAACTGCGAAATATGTAGTGTTAATCGATGATTGTTATACAGATTTGTTTTCAGGCGAACTTATCCGTCCGCAAATATTAAACGATGACGAATGGAGCTCATTTATCCGCAATGTAGAACAAATAAAAAACCATGCAAAATTAAGATACGGCTTGGAAGTAGTGTTTCATCCACATGCACAAAGTCATATTGAGACAGAGGAGCAAATCGAAAGACTTCTGTATGACACAGATATAAATCTATGCTTAGATACAGGACATCATGCATATGCAGATGGTGATCCAGTTGCGTTCATGCGCAAACACCATGCTCGTATTCCATACCTTCACATTAAAAGCTGTGATCTCAAGGTAAGAGAAAGAATGCAAATAGAGGGCTGGTCCTTTGCTAAAGCAGTGAGTGAGGATATTATGTGTGAACCTGAATTAGGTGTAGTCGATATGGAAGCTTTCTTTAAAACTTTGCAGGACATAAACTATAATGGGTGGGCAGTTGTCGAACAGGATATGTATCCTGCACCATTTGATAAGCCATTTCCAATTGCAAAGCGGACAAGTGAATACTTAAAAACTATTACTAACGTAATTAATACCAAATAAACAGTTCTTTACAACTCTATCATAAAGAAGATCCATCATATGATAGAGTTGTAAAGCTAAGAAAGCATCCGTTTTATTTGATTATTTTTGAAAGCGGATACAAATACTCTGGCGAAAAAGGAGGAATGGGCAATGGATAATGCAAAGTTGTCTAATCATTACTCGATGGAGACAGGAAAGGGTAATAAAGATCCTAAAAAAAATCTCCGGTTAATTACGATTGTAGCGACCTTTGGAGGATTGTTGTTTGGTTATGATACAGGTGTAATTAACGGTGCACTGCTATTCATGGCTCAGCCTGACCAGCTTAACTTAACTCCTTTTACAGAAGGTTTGGTCGCAAGTTCACTTGTTTTGGGAGCGGCAATTGGTTCCATCTTCGGAGGCCGGCTCTCAGATACTAGGGGACATCGAAAAACGATTCTTTATTTAGCGATCTTATTCTTCTTCGCAGCGCTTGGCTGTGTTATCGCTCCTAATACAACCATCATGATTTCATTCCGATTTCTGTTAGGGCTAGCTGTAGGCGGAGCATCCGTTATCATCCCCTCTTATCTTGCAGAAATGTCACCAGCAGAACGACGCGGCAGATTAGTAACACAAAATGAATTAATGATTGTCACTGGTCAATTACTTGCCTATGTTTTTAATGCTGTTATCGGAAATACCTTTGACGAAGCAGGACATGTCTGGCGATATATGCTAGTGATTGCTACACTACCAGCCGTTGCCTTATGGTTAGGTGTTCTTATATTGCCAGAAAGCCCACGCTGGCTCGCATCAAAAGGGAGAATAGCAGAAGCACTGCATACACTAAAACAAATTCGTGAAGGAATTTCGGCTGAGAAAGAATTAAAAAGTATTCAAGCAAGTATCGAAGAAATGAAAAACACCAAAAAAGTTACCTTTAAAGATTTAGGCATTCCATGGATTAGAAGAATCGTTGTCCTTGGAATAGGAATCGGAGCGATTTCACAATTAGTAGGCATTAATTCAATCATGTACTATGGCACACAAATTCTCCAAAACTCTGGCTTTGGAACAAAGGCAGCATTAATCGGAAATGTCGCAAATGGCTTAATTTCCTTAGTAGCCGTCATTATTGGCATGTCCATCATGCATAAAGTAAATAGACGTTCTATGTTTCTGACAGGATTAATTGGTGTTACCGCAGCTCTCCTTTCAATCGGAATTTCCACACTGCTTCTTGCGGATTCCCCAATGCTGCCATATGTCGTCCTTTCTATGACATGTTTATACTTAGCGTTCTTCCAAGGAGCAGTCGGTCCAATGACATGGCTCACCTTATCAGAGATATTTCCAGCCAGAATCCGAGGAATAGGGATGGGAATGGCAGTCTTGTTTCTCTGGCTTTTCAATTTTTTAGTTGGTTTATTCTTCCCCGTACTATTAGACAGTGTTGGCTTATCGGCAACCTTCTTCCTTTTCGCCGTATTTGCGGTTGGAGGGATTGTGTTTATAGGAAAGTATTTACCGGAAACAAGAGGATTATCGCTGGAGCAGATTGAGGAGAATTTTAAACGGAGTTAAAGGATCTTATAATTGTTATTTAGAGTTGCATCTGAATGGATGCAACTCTATTTTTTGTATTCATGCAAGCTATTAAAATACTTTGTTAAATAATCTGACAAGTTGCTTGCCTGTAAAGAAGGAATAAATTACGATGAATTGCAAATACATCGACTTATTTACCTTTCATTTGAACGAAAATCCCAGAATAACTAGGTACGTCTTAGAGAATGCTCCGAAGAAGTTGCACCATACTAGGCTAGCGATTTTTCTGTTTATAACAAGGTAGCCGCCGAATAGGTAAAAGGTGAATTGCATAACAGGCTGTCAAGGTGATGGAAAACTTGAAAAAGACTTGGACAGCTGTAACACACAGATGTTTTCTTCAGAGAGATTAATGCGGTAAGCATAATTCATAGTAATACTTTCATGGAGGATTGTCAGCACAAACCTATGTGACTGTATCGGAGGAAAAACCGAGAGGGGAGAGGTACAATGGCTGTAAATGATACGAAAGTACAAGAAACATCGCTTCATACACTGAAAGCAACTTCAAAAACGGTGCATTGGGGCTATTTTGATAATTCTGTTAAGCCAGCGTTAGAAATAAACTCCGGTGATATCGTGAGTGTAGAAACAGTAACACACCAAGCGGGGGACGCACCTGACTTGATGATGGATGACGGGATTAAAGAAATATACGATAATATTCCTTTTGAGCAAAGAATACCAGGTGCTCATATTATGACTGGACCGATCTATGTTAAGGATGCAACACCTGGAGATATGCTTCAAGTAGAAATTCTGCAGCTAACTCCACGCTTACCTTATGGTGCAAACTTGCTGGCGAATTGGGGCTTTTTATTTAATGAATTTGATAAAAAGGAACGAATCACTATTTATGAATTAGACCGAGAAGGCAAGTGGCTGAATGCTAAATTTGCTTACGACTACCCTTATGAATACAACATCAATGGTAGAATTATTGCACCTGAAGAGGCTATAAGGGAGCCTGCATTAACAAATATGCAAATACCAGCAAGACTTCATATCGGCAATATGGGAGTCGCACCTAAGGAAAAGGGTTGCTTTAGTTCAACACCTCCAGGAATGTATGGAGGAAATATCGACAACTGGAAAATTGGTGCTGGTGCTACGATTTATTATCCAGTCGGAGTAGAAGGCGCATTGCTGTCCCTAGGTGACGGTCACTTCGCGCAAGGAGACAGTGAACTGAGCGGAACTGCAGTAGAAGCTTCATTAAATTGCTTGTTAAAAATAAATGTCCGTAAAGACATGGCCTTTCACTCTCCCTTGCTTGAAACAACTGATGCATGGATAACCCATGGTTTTCATCCGGATTTAGAGCAAGCCGCAAAAAATGCAGCGTTAGAAATGGTTGGATTTCTGAGTTCAAGATATGGGCTGTCAAGGCAAGATGCATACTCGTTAATCAGCGTTTGTGGCGATTTTTCGATAACACAAGTGGTGGATGAAAATAAAGGAATTCATGTATCAATCCCAAAAAGTGTATTGCTGCCTAAGGCTTAGGATATATCCTAAGTCTTTTTATTATTCTTCTCCTAGTTCTGTTTATTCCGATCAGAAGCTGAAATGTAAAAAAGCTTCTATTTTTCTAACAGAAGTTACCGTGAATTTCTCCACAAAAATTGTCCATAATAAAACAGTCATGAACAGCATAATTTTTAGGAGGAAATGAAGAAAAATGAGAATGTTACATTCACTAATAGCATGTATGACGATTCTTTTATGTGCAGTCGGTTTAAACCCAACTTTCTCCGAAGCACAGCGAGTAACACATGATCCTGTAATTTTCGTGCACGGATTAGGGGGAAACAGTACTAACTTTTATTTCATTAGAACCTATTTGAAGCAGCAAGGCTGGGCAGATAATGAGTTGTACGCCATTGAATTACTTGATAAAACAGGGAACAGCATTACAAATGCGAAACAGCTGTCTACTTATGTAGATGATGTGCTCAGAAAAACGGGTAAGAAAAAGGTTGATATTATAGGACACAGTGCAGGCGGGATAAATGCGTTAACTTATATTCTGACTGATGGGGGAAATAAAGTTAACGATGTAGTAACATTAGGATCCCCAAATCGAGTAATAACAACAAAAGCACCCGTCGGAACAGATCCAAACCGCAAAATCCTTTATATATCCATCTACAGCAAAAACGATTATATAACACCTAACAAACTTTCCATCCTCGATGGAGCAAAAAACATTGAAATAACTGGTGTTGATCATTTTGGGCTTGTTACTAGTAAAAAAGTAAATGACTTGATTAAGGTTGCTTTGAATGGCGGCGGGTTGAATACGAATAAATAATTAAAACCCTATTATGTGGACATGAGGTTAACATAATAGGGTTTTAATCTATTTACAATTCGTCCAGTATGGTTGTTACAGAGTACTCTGCCACATAAGGCTGATTCTCATTTAAAATGTCATCTGTAAAGTTTATTCCATCTACAATAACTGTTTTCTCGTTATTCTTAGTATGGGAGAGGCTAATGCTTACTACTGCATCACCATTATAGATATTCAGCGGTGTTAATGTTTCATTTAGGCTATCATAGAGCAGCAAATCTCCGTTTATTACAGTCCCGTATACGTAACTTTTGACAACTAATATGTATTGATCATCAAGCCATAGTGCTTGCTTCGGATAGTAATTGTTTTCATTCTCGTTATCCACTTTTACTTCTACCGTACCCTCATCCTTCATGTACACAAAAAGACTTCCACCTTCTTCAAAACCACCGAGGGGATTAAGCAGTATGTTCTGATAAGAAGGGGAGTAAGAGATAATATCGTTATTGTTTAAATAATTAAAAGTACTTGTTTTTCCATCATTTGTAGAAACGACTAGTTTCTCTTCAAAAGGTGTATATGTTAACTCGAAATTATCGATGCTTTCTGTTGTCGAGTCATCTTGAGGTAATATGTCATTATTTGCTGTAACGACTGCCTTTTCCTTACTGCCAGTTTTAGTTTTCTCGTCCATTGATGGTGCTGAATTAGATTCTTTTTTCTTTTCAGATGCTTCTTCAGAGTAACTTTGATATAAAATACCCCCGTAAAAAGCTCCTCCAAGCAATAATACGATAATTATTCCTGTGATACTGATTTTCCGTTTTTTCTTTTGCATTCTCATTAATAACTAGACCTCACTTTTTTTCTTAATAACGTACAAAATAATAACATAATTAAGAACATTTAAGAATAGCAAATTTAGTTGTTATTAGTGATATAAAAAAATAGAATACACTTCCTAACAAATCTTACCGGTTGTTTCTCCTCTCGAAATATATAACAATAGTTATAGCAAGATAACTTCTAAACCATAGGGGGAAATAATGAAGACTACCAAATTACTAATTTCATTAGTTGCATGTATGGCTATTATTGTTTCTGTTGTTGGAGCGAAACCTTCTGTTTCCAAAGCAGCGTCAAGTCATGACCCGGTTATTTATGTGCACGGAACAGGCGGTAACAGCACAAACTTCTATGCAATTAAAAGTTATTTAAAATCACAAGGCTGGGCAGATAATGAGCTTTATGCTATTGAATTATTAGATAAAACAGGCAACAGCTATACAAATGCCAAGCAGCTTGCAACATATGTAGATCAAGTATTAAAGAAAACCGGCAAAAGCAAGGTCGATATCATCGGACACAGTGCAGGCGGTATTAATACATTGACTTATATATTGAACACTGGCGGAACAAAGGTGAATGATGTTATCACATTAGGATCGCCTAACAGATTTGTTACATCAACAGCACCAGTTGGCAAAGATTCTAACGATAAAATTCTATACACGTCTATTTACAGTTCAAATGATTATTTAGTGCCAACATGGCTTTCTAACCTTAAAGGAGCAAAAAACGTTGAGCTTAGTGGAATTGGCCATTTAGGGTTGGTTGCTAACAGCAAGGTAAATGAGCTTATTAAAGCAGGATTAAATGGCGGCGGTCAGAATACAAACTAAAATGAATATAAAAAATGACTCAAGAGCTGTCTTGAGTCATTTTTTTATATATCAGTTTTTAGTATTCGAGTTTATTATTTTGCCGAGATCCAACTCATGTACTGTGTCACACAGAATCTCAATATCCTCTTTACTATGGCTGGCGAGTAATATTGTTTTTCCTTGATTTTTTAGCTCTAAAAGGATTGTTCGAATATCTTTAACTCCTTGGTTATCCAAGCCATTCATCGGTTCATCAAGTATAAGGATATCAGGATCTTCCATCAGTGCTTGAGCAAGACCAAGTCGCTGCCTCATTCCGAGTGAATATTTGCCGACATGTTTTTTACTTTTAGAATCTAATCCAACTTTTTCAATTACATGTAAGATCTGTTCCTTTGATATTTGCTTTTTGATTGCAGCAAGAAATTTCAAATTGGTGTATCCATCATAATTAGGCAGAAATCCCGGTGCTTCAATAATGATACCTATATTTTCTGGCACATCACAGTCCTGACCGATTTGCTGATCATCTATCTTAATACTTCCAGATGCTGGGATAACGAACCCACAAATACACTTTAAGAGAATGGTTTTCCCAGAACCATTTCTGCCAACTAAACCGTGAATTTTGTTTTTTTCAAACGATAAGGAGATGTTATTTAATACAGTCGTTTCTCCAAACCTTACTGTTAAATCATGAACCTTAATACCTGCATGCATCTTAACTACTCCTTTCTTGCTTATATAGGTGGTAACACATTAATCGTTTGCTTGCGGTTAATTACAATGGCTGATATTATCATTATCCCGATCAGTAGAGCAAAACTAATATAAATATAGGTTATCGACGGCATTGGAGTTGTTCCATTAATATCAATCCGTGCAAGATTGCTCCATGACACAGGTGAAAAGCGGTATAAATAATATCTATTGGTAACAGTCGCATCTAAAACTAGCAGGAAGGATGCCGTTAATATTCCAAACACTCTAGTGTTCGAAAAGGAATTAATAACATAAATAATAAGCCCTAAAAATACTCCGGTTAACCATGAAAGCAGGAGAGAAAACCACAATGCTTGAATGGGCGAAAAATAGTGTAAAACATCTGAAGGAATAAATGTTTTTAAATTAACTACTTCGGCTGCATTAGTATTTGCAAGTGTGCCAAGAACTTTTCCCCATTCCATTGTAAATTGGATATTGAAAAAGTTAAGCCCGATAGATAGGAGCAGGAGAAAGATAAAATAAACTGCTGAAGCGATGAAAATATACCCAATTTGTCCGATGCTCCATGGAATTCTGCCGCTTCTTGCGATTATATAGGGCTGGTTCTCGTCAATAAAAGGAGCATCACTGAACAGTAATAGTAAGGGGAAAAAGAACAGTAGCTTAATAAATTTCTGAGTAAAAAGAAACGGAAACATCCATGGCGAGACATTAATATCAATGTCTTTTCCAAAATCTACGATTTCCTTCGTAAAGCTATGTGTCAAAATGATCAGCAGAATAGCGATAATCCAAACTCGGTAATTGGAGGACCATTTGCGGAAATTTTGCAAACACACAAATCTTGCTGTATTAAACAACTTCATTACGCACCCTCCTCTTAACTTGATAAGAAAACAGCCATCCAGCTAGTATTGATAACATAATAAAAATAAAACAAAAGTAGATAAAACTGATGAGGGGACCTTGCTGAATGACATCTGAACTTCTTGTAAGTAAGTACAGGTTAAATGCATTTGGAAGTAGGATGGTAACTTCTTCTAAAACATAACTGGCAATAACAGGTGCAACTATTGCAGCAAAGTGAATTGGTATAAACGCAGAGAAGGTTAATCCAACAACTGTCCATAATGCTGCTGCCATACTAAAAACAAAACTTTGTGCTAGTAAATATAAAGGCGGGAAAATACTGGTACTAAGTGATTTAAATGGTGGAAACAATACTTGGTTTAAATCTTCATTTGGAAACAAGGGGAACTTAAATGACAGTAAGATGATAAATAGGATTTGTCCTATAAATACAGTTAATAAACCACTGACAAAACAAGTAATAATTTTTGACCACACATATTTGCTAATCCCTGTACGGATGACAACTGGTTTTATAAATTGGCATTTCCAATCACTGCAGAAGCTGGATACATAAGGAAAAGCAGCAAATAAAACTACTAATTTTTTAAACATTGTTAAGCCTATAAAAATATCAAAATAATAAGCTACATCTCCAGCAACACTGTTAATTTCTTCCCAGACGCTTATAAAACAAAGTAAAGTAACACCGATGATGGAAAGGTAAAAAACAGGAGACGAAAATACTTGCATAAACGACATAGTTAATGCTTTACTTTTCATATTAATAGTCACTTCCAATACGCAATTCTTGGCCCGTATCTGCATCGATTATGATAGTAAAATAATCGGATGCTGTGTTTGTGCCTTTTTCATCACTAGACGTTACATCCTGTTTGGCGGTAAAGACCCATGCAGGGGTTAGTTTATAGCTGATGGAATCCTGCTTGGACACAATTGGAACATACTCTAATGCTATTTTTGATATTGTTATTGGGTCTGTTAATATGACATCTTTGTACTTGTTTTCAACCATGTTTAAGGCGTCTTCCAAGGAAATCGGATTTACTTTATTTTGTATTGTTTTGCCTGTATCATAAATGCCGTCTAGAGTTAAGGCAATTATTCCATCTTTATTAACAACACCTACTATCCGGCTTCCTATTACCGGTATTTCAGCAGCATTACTAAAATAACCTTTGTTTGTTATGATTAGATTGTTTTGTACAACAGATAAGGTGACTACATATGCTTCATCAGCCTTTTCCCATTTGCGAGGATGACCGCCGTCCTTTTGTTCGTAATCCTCCCATTCATTTTCTAATGTTTCTAAATCTAAAGCAATCACATCTGGATTTCCAAGGTTGGTTATACCGTATTCATTTGCTGCCTTTTTAACCTTTTCAATGGCCTCGTTGCTATTAATATTTTCAAGTGCTGTTTTTTTGTATATATCGTGCAAATCAGACCGTATATTGGGTTTTGCACCATATATAACATCAGAATATTCACGATCACTGTAAAATGAATCCTCAAACCTAACATTACCTAATTCTATCGACATATACGATCCATCCGTAAATTCAAAATATACATCTTTATAGTCTGGTTTAATCTCATTATTGTTTTCAAAAGTATCTGTTAATTCTTTATTATTTACAAGTTCCTGCTTTAACGGATCGTTCTTTAAGTCCTTCGGTGAGATGGAGAGTGAGGGATAATCCTTATTTTCTCCACCAGCTATATCTGCTTTTACAAGCAAGTTTTTGTCCAATTCCACATCAAGATTATCAGGTGTTGGTTCATTTGATTTGTTTGCCTGTTTCGAATCAGATACAGCGTTTTGTTCACCTGTTGGAAAGCAGCCAGAAAGCACGACTAGAAATGTGCAAAGCAGCAATAACCATATTTTTTTCAAGACTTATACTCCTTTCAAAAATGATTAAGTAATAATCAGAGACCGATGCAGGTAGTCGGTCTATGTTAATTTAGACGATTTAGCTTGTTAAGAGTACCAATAACCTTCTGAGTGTACAGAGTATTTATCTGTATCCGCTTGCAGAATTAAACTTTGACCTTTGTTCGCTTTTTTACTATAGGCTTTTACTATTTTTGCGGTATTTGCGGACGTGACTTTAAAATAACCAGTATAGGATGTTGCACTAGTTGACGGTGTTTTTCTTACATTGTAGTAAAATAGATCTTGGGAGATAACATTGTGCTTTGTAGTGTAAATATAGCCTTTTTGTTCAGTATCATCTTTCGGGTTAGGTGCAGAATACGCTACACCACTATTTTGCGACGGAGTTACATTAAACGAGAAGGATTTTTTCTGTGCAAACCCAGTAGGAGTCAAGATTGAAAAAAGAAAAGCGGTAATTAATAAACCAGGGATAAGTTTCTTTTTCATTGTTTTTCTTCTTTTAATCATTTTTTTATAATCTGTCAGGGACCTGCATGCCAGATTACATGTAAAATATAACACGGCTAAAGAATTAATAGTTTTGCGAATTATGACATTTTTCTATTAATCTAGTATTTTAGAGTTAAAGTCCTGAAGACTGTGACATTTTTCGTAACTGAAATAAGCTAAAGGATGTGGTATTGTTTAAAAGCTGTTTTAGATTATGTTTAAGAAAACTTCTTTTTTAAGCTGCTGATAATTATCATGTAAAAAGAATCAATTTCCCCCAAATATTTGCAACGTGCTGTCCATACAGGTATAGTTAAAATGTAAACGATTTCATTTAAAAAGGGGGAAGGCAATTGAGAAATTGGTACGGAGTAAAATTGTCATTGCCGCAAACTGTTAGTTTATCATCTCAGGTAAGTGCTCAAAGCGGGGAAAGCCAATATGATAAAGACGGTGTTTTTTATGAAATCTATGTGAAATCTTTTTATGATTCTGATAGTAATGGCCATGGTGACTTAAAAGGGGTTATCAGTCAGCTTGATTACTTGAATGACGGCAATAGGAGCACCAGTAAAGACTTGCAAGTAAATGGAATGTGGCTGATGCCGATTAATACGTCACCAAGCTACCATAAATATGATGTGACAGATTACTATAATATAGATCCTGAATATGGAACGTTGGAAGATTTTCGTAACCTGACTAATGAAGCACATAAACGGGGCATGAAGGTAATTATGGATTTAGTTGTTAATCATACGAGCAGTGAGCATCCTTGGTTTAAGGAAGCCAGTCAAGATATAAACAGTAAATACCGTACTTATTATGTGTGGGCAGATGAACATGCCGATTTAAACGAAACAGGATCATGGGGTCAGCAAGTATGGTATAAAAACCCAAACGGAGAGGGCTATTACTATGGCACATTTTGGTCTGGCATGCCTGATTTGAATTTTAATCATCATGACGTTAGAGCAGAAATGATTAAAATTGGGCAGTATTGGCTCAGCCAAGGGGCCGACGGTTTCCGGCTGGATGCGGCGATGCATATCTATAAAGGGCAAACTGAAGATGGTGCAGCTAATAACCTCGAATGGTGGAAAGAATTCAGAGCTGTGATGCAGCAGAGTAAACCAGATGTGTATTTAGTCGGTGAAGTTTGGGATTTGCCAGAGGTAGTTGCACCGTACTATGAGGCATTAGATTCAGCCTTTAATTTCCATTTAGCAGATAAAATCATCCTTTCTGTTAAAAGCGGCACAGATCAAGGTATTACCGCAGCAGCACTAGCAACAGCAGCGCTTTACCACACTTATAATCCCACTATAATCGATGCCATTTTCTTATCCAATCATGATCAAAACCGTGTTATGAGCGAGCTGAATAGTGATGCTGCTAAAGCGAAGTCGGCTGCATCCATTCTGTTGACATTGCCTGGCAATCCATTTATCTATTATGGGGAAGAAATCGGTATGACAGGCGCAAAACCAGATGAGTTCATCCGTGAGCCATTCCGTTGGTTTGAAGGCGACGGGGAAGGCCAAACAAGCTGGCAAACACCAACCTACAATATTGGCGGAAATGGTATCTCTGTTGAAGCACAAGACAACGATCAAGCTTCCCTGTTAAACCACTATCGTAAAATGATCCGTGTTCGCCAAGGGTATGACGAGTTACTAAAAGGAAATTTAGAAGCGATGGAAGTCAATAATGCAAAAATAGTCGCCTATAAACGGACCCTCCACCAAACCATCCAGATTTATCATAATATTTCAAATGAGACAGTTGCAGTAACTATTGCCGGCAATGGAGAAGTAGTTTTTTCAAGTGAAGCGGGTGTAATAAAGAATGATTCGATGTTAACTATACCTGCTAATACTACTGTATTAGTAAAATAAATATCCAGTTAGATCCTGTTTAGGCAGGATCTTTTTTAGTGGGAAATTAAATGAGTGATTCAGGGGTCACTATTGTAAGGGTCTATGATATATTTACGTAAATGGAAGAGTGGTTTGTTAAAAGGTGAAATTCAATAAACCTGTTATATAAAGGGTTGAATAATAGTGTCTAATTATAGTCACTATAATGTCAAAAATCTCTTAACTTTTATAGCAATGTACTCATAATGCATAAGTTTACAGCCATTTTCTTAAATGTGCGTCACTATGTTAAGACCCTATTATTCCTTTTAGGATTTATAGAGCATGTCAGATTAGGAATAGAAGGTATGCAATCCGAGCATTTTAAACATATATCTATATTTGATATGTTATAGTTATTAGAGAGATTTTTTACAAACATAGAATAAGTGAGGTTAAGATTTTGACAAAATTATTTTACAGTCTGTTTGCTGTGCTAATATTGCTTGCAGGATGCAGCGATAATAATTCAACTCCGAAAGAGGAGACAGAACAAACTGAAGACAAAGCTTCTCAGGAAGAAACACAAAAAGAAATAGTTAATTTCATTAATAATGATATTGCAAAGGTTTCTGCCTATGAAACAGAAGCAAATGACGAATTGGCAACTGTTTCTGGTGACAATTACAGTTCAGAGGATAAGCTATATGATGTGCTGACAAATAAAGTAATTCCTACATATGAAAAAGCTGTTAGTGAAGCAAAAAATATACAAGTGAATTCTTCAGAACTGGAACCATTGAAAAAGCAAATGGAAGATGCAACAAGCACTTACTACGAAGCTTTGCAGCTTGAAAAAGAAGCGCTGGAAAAGGATAATGAAGAACTGTTCGGGAAATCTAACGCAAAGGCACAAGAGTACTTGTTGATGTTGAAAGATTATCATGAAGATATGGCAAAACTAGCGAAAAAATATGATATTGATTATCAGCAAGGCGCTGAATAATTAATTAGGAGGTAAGCCGATGGCTTACCTCCTATATTTATGCCCTAAGATAAATCTGCTTTACTTGAATCATTTTCATAGCCATTCTGTTAAAATGGAGAAATTAAGTAGGAAATTTGCCAATAAATATTATAAAATTAATGATAAATTAGTATGTGAAAGAAAGTGGAGGGGTATCCATGAACGAATTGAATATCAATACAAATCCTGGTTTTTTCACAAGAATAAATGCTGCCATGTCAAAACTAAGGGATTCTGAGAAAAAGATTATAGAGTTTATTGAACAAAACCAAGATGAGATAATTCATCTTTCCATTACAGAAGTCGCTGAAAGAAGTGAAACAAGTGAATCTTCTGTTGTCCGTTTATGTAAACGCCTTGGTTATAAGGGGTTTCAAGACTTAAAAATAAACTTGGCAAAGGAAGTCATTGCCCCTGAAAAACAAATTCATGAAGTGATTGAAAAGGGCGATGACGTTGTCATGATTAAAAAGAAGGTATTCCAGTCAAATATTCAGGCACTTTATGATTCAATCGAGGTTTGCAGTGATGATGAATTAAGAAAAGCAGTGGACGCTATATCAAAAGCTCGCGTAATTGAACTATATGGAACGGGCGGCTCAGGGGCAGTCGCAGCGGATGCTCATCATAAACTGTTAAAGCTAGGTATAAAATCATTTACCTATAGCGATCCTGTCCTTCAGGCTATGTCAGCAAGTGTACTCACACCTGAAGATGTTGTTATCGCCATTTCACATACAGGCTCTAACACAGACGTTTTAGCGGCGGTGAAAATTGCAAAAGAAGCAGGAGCTGCCATCATATGTATTACGAATTCTTCAAAGTCTCCTATTACTAAAATTTCGGATATTGTGCTGCAAACAGCTTCTAAAGAGACCTTATTTCGAACAGATGCCATTTCATCAAGGATTGCTCAATTAACTATTATTGATATTTTAGTTGCTTCTGTTGCGAATCAGCAATATGAACTGTACTATAGCAACTTGCAGAAAACCCGAAAGTCCACTACTGATAAAAAGATGTAAGAGTGTACTTGAAAAAAATCTTCAAATTTTCTAAAAATATCTTGAAGGAAATTACCACCCTGTGATATGATGATTGTGCAAAAGGAAATAACAGAAAATTCTATACAACTAGACCGTACTTCTTGTTTTTTGAAAATACAGCGTAGAAGGAGGGATTTACCAAGATTCTCTTATTGTCATGTGAGAAATAGAGGAATTGTTTCACACTATTGGTAAATTCCTTCTATTTTTTTGAATTTATTGTGAAGGAAATTTTCTTCATAAAGGAGAGAACAGAAAATGAAAGCAGCTGTATTTCATGGTCCTAATAATATGAAGCTGGAAGAAGTAACGAAGCCGGAAATTAGTGAAAACGAAGTGCTTGTAAGAGTAAATGCAAGTGCTGTATGTGGCACAGATATTCGTATATATGAAGGCAAAAAAACAAAGGGCGTTCGAACTCCGTCGGTGATTGGTCATGAGCTTGTCGGCACCATTGCAGAAGTCGGTGCAAAGGTAATGGAATTTAGTGTTGGTGACCGAGTGGGAATAATGCCAGTTATTCCGTGCAGGAAGTGTTACTACTGTTTAAATGGCAGGGAGAATGTTTGTGCAAATCGTACTGCGATTGGCTATGAATTTGACGGTGGTTTTGCAGAATATGTGAAAATTCCAAGTACAGCTCTTGAAGCTGGCAACCTGGTGAAGATTCCAGATAATTTGTCCTTTGAACAGGCAGTCATTGCAGAACCGCTTGCATGCTGCATGAACGGCCAACGAAAAGCAAATGTAAAAATGGGCGACGTTGTAGTAGTTATTGGCGGAGGACCTATTGGGCTGATGCATGTACAATTAGCCAAAATAGCAGGGGCGACTAAGGTGATATTGAGTGAACCAATTGATCATCGCCGTGCTAAAGCGGTTCTTGCAGGTGCCGATTATGCTGTGAACCCGGAGGAAGAATCACTTGAGGATATTGTTTTAAGTGAAACAGATGGTTTAGGGGCAGATGTAGTCATCATGGCAATAGGCATTCCTTTCTTAGTTAAAACGTCCGCCAATCTATTAAAAAAAGGCGGTACATTAAATCTGTTTGCTGGATTTACAAATGGCGTCTTGGCGGAGATTGATCCTAACATTATTCATTATAATGAGATTACCATTAATGGAACCTCTGCTTTAACAAGAGCTGATTATCATAAATCATTGTCTCTCATTGCATCAGGCAAAATCAATACGGCTGCTATTATCACAACAGGCTACACTCTTGAAAATATCGAACAGGCAATTTTAGATGTAAAGAATGGTAATCATATGAAAACAGTCATAACCCAATAACAAGTAGAAATAATATGAGAATAGGAGTGTTATTTATATGTCATTATTAGGTAAAGAAGTTCGTATGAATCGTCTATTAAATCAAAAGTCTGGAAAACTATTAGCTGTTGCAGTCGATCAAGCAATGGCACGGGGTATTTTTGAAGAGCTGATGCCAATTCAACGTAAATTAGATGAAATTGTAGCAGGTGAACCTGATGCCATTACGATGCATAAAGGCATTGCGGATATGTGTTACCGTCCTCATGCTGGCAAAACAGGCTTTATTTTGAAGTGCTCTACGTTCTCCCCTTGGCAGCCAAATTATGATGCATGGGTAACAGAAGTAGATGAAGCAGTGCGACTAGGCGCAGATGCAGTGTCGATGGGCTGTATTGTAGGCGGTGATGATCAGCCTGAACAATTACGCAATCTAGGTATCATTGCTGGTCAGGCTGCAGCTCACGGCTTGCCAATGATTGCACATATTTATCCAAGAGGAAACCAAATTCCTGAGAATGAAAAAAATGATTGGAAGAATGTAGCCTATGCAGTTCGTGCTGGCGCTGAGCTTGGTGTGGATATCGTGAAAACAAAGTATACCGGCAATCCAGAAACTTTCGCTAAAGTGGTTGCTTCTACTCCAGGAAAGGTAGTTGTAGCAGGCGGAGAAAATGGAAATAATATTGATGACTATTTCCAAATGGTTTACGATGTTATCGATGCGGGCGGGGTAGGTATCACGTTTGGCAGAATGGTATGGAATAATCCTAATCCAACAGCGGTTGTGTCAGCGTTTAGAAATATTATTCATAATAAAGGAACTGTTAAAGAAACAATAGAACTTTATAATGAGTTAATGAATTCTCCATTGAGTGTATAGAGGGTGGTATAGTTATGTCTCATATCATTGGCATAGATATTGGCACTAGCGGGATAAAAGTTGGTGCAATGAATAAAAAGGGAGAATTAGGGTTTCTTGAGTATGAGCCCTATTCTCTTCTTTACCCTGCCATGGGCTGGATTGAAATTGATCTTGATGATATTTGGAGTAAAACGAAAACATTGCTGTTAAAGGTGTGGCAGCAAGTTGAGCTTGAAAACACAGGCAAAGTAGAAGCAATCTCTCTGTCTACTTTTTGTAATAGCTCGGTGTTTTTAAATGCAAAGGGCGAGCCCCTTTATCCAGGCATTATGTATTTAGATCAAAGAAGCACACAAGAAGCAGCTTGGATCAAAGACCAAGTCAGTGAGAAATCTCTGTTTGACATTACTAAAAATCGATTAGAACCTGGAATGTATACGCTTACAACTCATTTATGGTTTAAAAACAATTATCTAGAATTATATGCGCGCACCTACAAATGGGGGAATCTTTCTACCTTTATTCTGCACAAGCTGACAGGCAATTTTGTAATGGATTGGACGCAAAGTTCCTTTAGCGGGATGTATGATGTCAAAAACTATTGTTGGTCTCCTGAAATATATGAGGCGGTTGGTATAAACCCTAAGAAGCTTCCTGAGGTTGTTGATCCAAGTTCTATCGTTGGGGAATATGTGCATCCAGTAATTGCGTCCGTCCGCATACCTGTGATTGCCGGTGCAGCAGATACAGCATGCTCCACTGCCGCCCTCGGAATCGGTGTCAATGAAATGTTCGAATCTGTCGGGACTTCGAATGTTTTAACTGTTTGTACAGATAATCCAGAGCTGTTAGATAAGCGATTTTTAAATAGATGCCATGTTATAAAGAACCATTGGTTGTCTCATGGAGCCATGTCCTTTCCTGGTGCAGCTATACAATGGTTTTACGACCAATTTCTAAAGCCGGAAGGATACACGAAAGCTGAGTTAGAAGAATTGTGCAAACAATCAGCACCAGGAGCAGGCGGTGTCTTTTTTCTGCCTTATATGCAAGGAGAGCGAGCCCCGATTTGGGATCCTAATGCAAGAGGGGTCTTTGTCGGCATACATTTAAATACAACTAAAGCCGATATGTTTCGAGCTGTGTTAGAAGGCTGTTCTTTTGGTTTGAAACAAATTAATCAAATTATTGAATCAGACTATCAACTCCGCGTTAAAAGCTACCAATCTATCGGCGGCGGGGCAAAAAATCGGGAATGGGCCCAAATTAAAGCAATTGTACTAAACAAAAGCGTTCATATTAAAGATATTTCGGAGACAGGTGTATTAGGAACATGTATGATTGCTGGCACCGTAATAGGCTATTTTGATTCATTGGAGGAGGCGGTTGAAAAAATTCACAATAATACGATTTCCATAATAAAGCCAGACTTGAGTAAGCGAGTGCTTTATGAGCAGTTAAATAATGTGTTTCATCAAATTTACCCGTCTTTAAAAACATTTTTTGCATTAAGCAATCAAACACTTTCTAAAGCTGACAATGAGACAGAAGAGGATGAAGAGGTAATTATTTAGTATTTTTTGTAAACCCTTACAAAGAGAAAAATAGCAGTTTTTATGAGGAAAATACTATTTTTTATGATTGGGGGAAATGAAATGAGTTTACCTGAATCCAAGGTCAATCCAGGATTAGAAGGGAAGAGAAAGTCAGGATATCGTTGGTTAGTTCTTTCGCTTATTTTTGTGGTCTATATTGTTTGTTATGCTGATCGAACGAATATCGGTGTTGTGCTGCCATTTATTCAACAAGATTTTACGCTTAACAACTTTCAAACAGGGGCTATATCAAGTTTTTTCTTCCTAGGCTATGCCATTTCACAAATCCCGGCCGGTTTCCTACTCGGCAAAAAAGGAACTCGCGGAATAGTAGCTATTGCAGTTATTGCCTTTTCCTTAGTCACCTTTTTCCTTGGGATGGTTTCAAGTGCTGCACTTTTGATTTTACTTCGTTTACTTCTAGGTTTAGCAGAAGGTCCTGTTCCTGTCAGTATGTCAACCACCATTAACCACTGGTTTCCGGCTAAAGAAAAAGCTACCGCAACAGGAATTTATATTGCTTCTACACAGCTTGCCCCAATCTTTGTACCCATCATTGCTACAGCTATTGCCATGTCTTTCGGTTGGCGTTATGTTTTTTACTGGTTTGCTATCCCTGGATTTATAATTGCGATCATTTGGTATCTGGTTGTCAGAACAAAGCCTGAAGACAGTCCAAAGGTATCAAAAGAGGAGCTAGAATATATTCGCCAAGAAGAAGTGCCGACAGAGGCCGCAACGGAAAATAGATCACTAGGCTGGCTAGATAAAGCTATTCGTTACCAAAAAGTCGCTAAAATCAGCACATCTAAAGAAGTTTTTACGTCTTGGAATATTTGGGGTAATACATTAACTTATTTTTTAATGAACAGTGTATTATACGGCATGTTGACATGGGTACCTATGTATTTAGTCAACGCAAAAGGCTACTCCTTTATGAAAATGGGCTTTGTCGCGTCTACACCTGCAATCGGCGGTCTGTTAGGTGCTCTTTTAGGCGGAATTATTTCTGACAAAGTATTCTTAAAAAGACGTAAGCCAACCATGTTAATTACAGCCATCGCTACCGCATTGATGATGCTTGTCGTGATGAATATTCCAGATAACGCCATTCTTGTTTCCCTTAGCTTAGGGCTGGCAGGCTTCTTCCTTAATATTGGCTGGCCCGCATTTACTGCTTATCCGATGGGGTTAACAAATAGAAATACATTTCCTGTCGCGATTGCAACAGTAAACAGCGGCGGAAACCTAGGCGGATTCTTTTCCCCAATGATTGTTGGCGCAATCCTTGATGCAACTGGAAATTATAATATCGCCTTTGGATTCTTTGCGGTCATGCTAGTGCTTGGCTTCTTCATTATTACCACTTTAAAGGAACCAGCACTAGAAGGATAAATTCATAGTCATTTATAGGGCAGAGGAGTTTTCCCATGCCCTGTTTTATTGTAAGCTATAATTATTGAAATACTTTCCAGTTGAAAAGGTGGAGATTGTCTTGAAACAAACTGTATATATTACTAGAAAACTGCCAGAAGACATAATTAATACACTTTCCCTTCATTTTCATGTGAGAATGTGGGAAGAAGAGAATATCCCCGTGCCAAGGGATATTTTACTTAAGGAAGTAGAAGATATTGATGCTCTTATTTGTCTCTTAACAGATAAGATTGATGAAGAAGTCATCGGCAGAGCTCCACATCTAAAGATAATCAGCAATGTCGCAGTAGGCTACAATAATATCGATATAGCAGCAGCGGTAAAAAGGGGAATACAGGTTACGAACACACCTGGAGTGTTAACAGAAACAACTGCAGATTTAACATTTGCTTTGCTGATGGCGACAGCTAGAGGTGTGACAACTGCTTCTGAAGCTTTGCGTAACGGAAAGTGGGGCGCATGGTCTTTAATGGAATTTACCGGACAAGATATTTATAGTGCAACATTAGGGATTATCGGCTTAGGAAGAATTGGCGAAGCGCTTGTTAAAAGAGCAAAAGGCTTTGATATGAATGTGCTTTACTATAATCGTTCCCGAAAGCAAGACAAAGAACAGGAGCTTGATATTCACTATGCAGAATTAAACGATTTATTGCAGAAAGCCGATTATGTGTGTCTGATGATTCCATATAGTACTGAGGTGCATCATCTGATTGGCAAAGAGGAATTGTCCCTAATGAAGCCTACTGCCATTCTCATCAATACAGCGAGAGGCGGACTGGTCGATGAAGATGCTTTATATCAAGCTTTAAAGAATCGAGATATTTGGGCAGCTGGGTTAGACGTCTTTGAAATTGAACCAGTACCTGCTGATCACCACTTGTTATCTTTAAATAATGTGGTGACATTGCCTCATATTGGCAGTGCAAGCTACAAAACAAGAATGAGCATGGCTCAGCTTGCTGTCGAGAATGTTGTAAGCGTACTAGGTGGTGGTGAAGCCTTAACTCCTGTTCAAATGTAAATTCTGTGTACCTCCATTTATGAAATAAGTGGAGGTTTTTACGTGGAATTACTCCTTTAGTCTAGTATTAAATCTTTGACAAAAAAGAAAAACCACCAAGCAACAATCATTAAATGTGCTGCTGTTACAGTGAGTGCCCATATAGAGCCCTCTTGCAAACCAATACCGATATACTCCCATTCATTCAATCCATCACTGCGGCCTAATGCAATGCGAATAAAAAAGAAAGAAATGGTGTGATTAAAGTTACAATTGCAGTGAAAACAGATAGAGCCCTTTTTCGTTTACGGATTGCATTATAAATAGCTGCAGCTAATGTCGCGATAATAAACAAATAATAGAATAACCAAACCCAATTAGGAAGAGTCTCCGAACATCATAGTTCAATCTTCTTTCAGACGTTTCTCTTCATAAACACTATATGCGTTATACGTAAAAAAGAAGCATATCAGATATGCTTCTAGCGTTATTATGATGGATACCATGAAAGCTTGCTATCACTGTCCAATGGAAGCGATTTTGTTTCAGCACTCAAGGAATCAAACCATTTGCTTGCAATCTCTTCCTTTGCCAGTTTTGCATTAGCATCATCTTCCCAAATGATATGGGAAAACCATGCTCCCGTCGCCGATTCGAATTGCAGTTCAGCAAAAGCAATCAAAGAATGTTCAGCCTGTGCGAAATTGCCATTAACTGCCGAGGCGACAGACGCTGCTTGCGGCATTAATTCATTCTTAATTTTATCCTTTATGTTAGCATCTTCAAGCTCATCCCACATTACTAATTTCCCATCGAGCTGATAGAAAATTTCAAAAGATGGTTGTGTTCTCATATCCACTAAAATAAAGGCACGTTCCACGGAATTGTTTGCTGCCTTAACAGTATTTAAGATAATATTTTGCGCCATCTCCACCCAAAAATTGATGGCTTCCTCTTCAGGTGAGCCTAAGTAAAACTCTTCTTCAAGCTCTGTTGCAGCAGCTTCTCCTTTGTTAACGTCTTCGACTTTCTTAAAAAACCGATTAAAAAATCCCAACTTATACACTCCCATTCTAGTATAATCTTAATGCAATTATTATAGATTATTTTACAGTTTTAACCAAATGTTTCGTCGGTCATGGTATTGATTCCTCCCTTTTTCCTATTGAACCAATACTTTAATTAGCAACAATAAAGCTTAATGACGGCCTTATCCCCATTATTTTTTCAAGAGAGCTGGCAATCAAGCTTGCATATCGTTCTTCTAACCAATCACGTGCGAAGGTATTTGGACAAAATATGCGAACATATTGCGAATCTTTCATTTCAATCGTTGTGTCTTTGAGCCATGTATGAAAAGAGGGAGCAGATAATTTCCCTTTGATATCATTCAATGTTTTTTGCCAAATTTCTTGATTAGCAGGGGCATTGTATTCTTCGTTCTGATTTTCTTCCTGCGACAGACTATTATTCCTTTTCATAGTCTTCATTTCCTCTTTTAGCTTTAGATAAGTACTAAGGTCCTCTATATCAAAATCGATAAATGATTCAACTAAAACTCCAAACTCTTCATAAGATAGTTCAGAATACTTGAATAACACAAATGCCCCTTTAAAGTCTTCCTTTTGTAATGCCATCTCAATTCGCTGCTTATCAATTGTTTTGTATATATCCTTCATTGTTAAAGTATCCATTGTAGCCTCCTTAGATGGAAAGAGTGTAAAAAAATTATAAAATGACTTAGCAGCGAGCACAAATATAAATAGACCTAGCAAATCATAGAGGTAATTTGATATAGATAGAGGCAGAAATTAAGATTTAGCAAGGAAAGATAGTATTTTTTTAATGTAAAATTAAAAGGAAGTTTGGCACTCGAAGTGGTAAAAATATTGGAAATTTGCAGCAGCTGTCTTGCTGAAAAAATAGTGAAAAACACAGACAAAGTTGATGAGAAAGAGCATGACATTCGTCCATTTATGATCAGATGGCTGAACAGCCTTGGTGCAATGGTGCTTTACGCTGCTCCTGCCTATGTTTTATCTTGCTAGACTACTAGTTTTATAGCAGGATATGTTGGTTGTCGTTGGCAGTAAAAAAACATTGTAATAAAAACAAGGAAATGCTGATCAGACATAGTGTTTGAGGGACTTTTTTATTAAAGGGTACAAATAGTGTCTATAATAAGACACTATTTGTAAACTAGTTAAAATATGTCCTAAAGTTAGAGGGACTTTCCAATTATTTTTAAAGATAATGTTCCTTGCTGACACCATATTTTTTTTGCACAAATGAAAAAAACACGTATAATAATGTTAATTAATATTAGAAATGGAGTACACAAAATGGTCCAATCAATTAATACAAAAGTCGATTTAGTTAGTGATGCAACCTCACATATGGGGATTTCAGAATATGGAAAAATCATGATTGGCGACAAGGGATTTGAATTCTTTAACAGTCGTGATGCTCGGAAGTTTATTCAAATACCTTGGGATGAAGTTGATTTTGTAACGGCATCAGTTATGTTCAAAGGGAAATGGATTCCTCGTTATGCTGTTCAAACGAAACGAAATGGGAAGTATATATTTTCTTCTAAAGAGCCTAAAAAAGTTTTGCGCGCCATTCGCAATTACGTAGATCCAAGCCATATGGTCCAATCTTTAAGTTTCTTTGATGTTATTAAACGGGGTTTTAAGAGTAAAGTAAAAAAATAGTTTTGCCTACCATTTTGGCAGAAAAATTATATTACAGTGATTATGTTGTCTACAATTCCGTTTGAATAAACCAGCCAGAAGGGCTGGATGTATTCATGCTGCAAGTATACTTGGTGAGAATCGTTAAATTTTTTTAAAATCTTTCTTGTAAGCGTTATATTAGTGTGCTATAATTTCTTTGGAAGCTCAGTAAAGAGGCATCCAAATTTTTAACTATTAATTTAAAGCGTTTACATAAAACTGGATATTTATCATATTTTTTACGTGTTACTGATTCGATCAGGCATGAGTTAAAAGTATTGATTTTTTTGAGGATTAAGGGGCAATCTATACCTATATTCTCATTTAAAATCGACTTTTTACTCATGCCTTTTTTGTTATTTATATCGAAAATGTAACCGCTTTAAATGAGTTGAAAAAAACAGCTGAATAATATTTGGTTAAATCACCATGTTATTTAGCAGTAACACTAATAAAAGGAGGTAAAAAGATGGTAGGAATTATCATTGCTAGTCACGGTGAATTTGCCACTGGTATCATGCAATCTGGAGCAATGATCTTCGGAGAGCAAGAAAATGTAAAAGCAGTTACTTTGATGCCGAGCGAAGGACCTGGTGATGTCAAAGCAAAAATGAAAGAAGCAATCGCCTCTTTCGACAACCAAGACGAAGTATTATTCTTAGTCGATCTTTGGGGTGGAACTCCATTCAACCAAGCCAACAGCTTGATTGATGAACACAAAGACAAATGGGCAATCGTTGCTGGTATGAACTTACCGATGTTAATTGAAGCATATGCATCACGCTTCTCGATGAACACAGCCCATGAAATTGCTGCCCATATTTTAGGAACAGCAAAAGAAGGGGTTAAAGTAAAACCGGAAAGCTTAGAACCAGCAGACACAACTGCTGCAGCTGCTGCCCAAAAACCTGTAAATGCAGGTGCGCCTGGTAAATTTGAATATGTGTTAGCACGTATTGATTCTCGTTTGCTTCACGGCCAAGTAGCAACAGCATGGACAAAAACGACACAGCCTACGCGTATTATTGTGGTATCTGATGCAGTGGCAAAGGATGAGCTTCGAAAGAAATTGATTCAGCAGGCTGCTCCTCCAGGTGTTAGGGCACATGTTGTACCAATCAAAAAAATGATCGAGCTTGCCAAAGACGATCAACATTTCGGCGGTCAACGTGCATTACTTCTGTTTGAAAGCCCGCAAGATGCACTTAGAGCGGTTGAAGGCGGTGTTCCATTAAAGACAATTAACGTTGGTTCCATGGCACACTCACCTGGTAAGGTTCAACCGAATAAGGTTTTGGCCTTTAGCCAGGAAGATATCCATACTTTCGCTAAACTGAAAGCAGCGGGCCTAAACTTTGATGTACGGAAAGTTCCGAACGATTCAAAAGGCAATATGGATGAAATTCTTAAAAAGGCTCAAGAGGAATTAAATAAACAAAAATAATCGTAAATAGAAAGAACGGGAGGACTAATAACATGGATTTAAATATGATTCAAATAATATTAGTCATTATCGTAGCATTTTTAGCTGGTGTAGAAGGTATCTTGGATGAATTCCACTTCCACCAACCTATCATTGCTTGTACGTTAATCGGCTTAGTTACAGGAGAATTAGTACCATGTCTTATTTTAGGTGGTACCCTGCAAATGATCGCTTTAGGCTGGGCAAACATTGGAGCTGCAGTAGCACCTGATGCTGCGTTAGCATCTGTGGCATCCGCAATTATACTAGTTTTAAGTGGACAGGGCGAAGCTGGCGTGTCCTCTGCAATCGCGATTGCTGTTCCTCTTGCAGTTGCAGGTTTATTGCTAACAATCATCGTTCGTACAATTGCAACAGCATTAGTACATTTGATGGATGCAGCAGCTAGAGAAGGAAACATTAGAAAAGTGGAAATGTGGCATATCGTAGCTATCTGTATGCAGGGCTTACGTATTGCTATTCCTGCTGTATTGATTTTAGCTATCGGAGCAGGTCCTGTTAGAGAATTGCTAGAAGCGATGCCAACATGGTTGACAAGCGGCTTAGCAATCGGCGGGGGAATGGTTGTAGCAGTTGGTTATGCAATGGTTATTAACATGATGGCTACGAAAGAAGTATGGCCATTCTTCGCAATTGGTTTCGTATTAGCGACAGTTTCACAAATCACACTTATCGGTCTTGGAGCTATCGGTGTGGCTCTTGCACTTATCTACTTAGCACTTTCTAAGCAAGGCGGCTCAGGTGGCGGCGGAAATTCCAACAATGGAGATCCACTAGGCGATATTATCGATAATTACTAAGAAGGAGGGGAATAAACAATGGAAAAAGAATTGAGATTATCAAAAAGAGATCGTATTTCTGTTTGGTGGCGTTCCACTTTCCTTCAAGGTTCTTGGAACTACGAACGTATGCAAAACGGCGGTTGGGCATTTTCAATGATTCCTGCCATCAAAAAATTATATAAAACAAAAGAAGATCGTGCAGATGCACTAAAACGTCACTTAGAATTCTTTAATACACACCCATATGTTGCTTCACCTATCATTGGTGTAACACTAGCACTTGAAGAAGAACGTGCTAACGGTGCACCTGTTGAAGATACAGCCATTCAAGGTGTTAAAGTCGGAATGATGGGACCTTTAGCAGGTATAGGAGATCCAGTTTTCTGGTTTACCATTAAACCAATCCTTGGTGCATTAGCAGCGTCCCTGGCATTGACTGGCAACATCCTTGGTCCAATTATTTACTTCTTTGCATGGAATATCATTCGAATGGCATTCACATGGTATACACAAGAATTTGGCTACAAAGCTGGTTCCAAAATTACAGACGACTTATCTGGTGGAATACTTCAAAGTATTACAAAAGGTGCCTCTATACTCGGGATGTTCATCCTCGGAGCGTTAGTTAACAGGTGGGTATCCGTCCAATTCACACCAACAGTATCATCTGTTGAATTAGACGAAGGTGCTTATATCGACTGGGATAACTTGCCTGCTGGAGCAGAAGGAATTAAAACCGCGCTGGAGCAGCAAGCAGCTGGTCTCTCCTTAGATCCAGTTAAAGTAACAACTTTACAAGCCAACTTAGACAGCTTAATCCCTGGTTTAGCAGGATTGCTGTTAACACTTCTTTGCATGTGGCTGCTGAAGAAGAAAGTTTCTCCAATCGTTATGATTCTTGGATTGTTCGCAGTTGGTATCGTATTCCATTTAATTCACTTGATGTAATTTAAATAGCACTTCCTGTTATGATGAAATGATTATAATAGGAAGTGCTTTATTTTTTATAAAGAAATCATGAATTAAAATCCTTCAATTAAAGCAGATTCTCGATTCCAAAAAATTCTTTGAATCCAGACTTCCCTCGCGCTGTAATCATGATTTCCCGAGAATTCTCTTTTGCTTCAATCCAGCCTAATTTAATATACCTCTCAAATAAACCGTTTCCTAATGCTCCTCCTAAATGATGAGTACGTTCACTCCAGTCAAGACATGCATGTGAAAAAGAGCGGCGTTTCTTAGATAAACCTACTAAATCTAATCCTAATTTTTGAAAAAAGGATTCTCCTTTTGCTGTTACGATGAATTGTTTATCACTTCTTTCTATGTATCCTGCATCTTCCATTATTTTTGTTAGTTGTACACTTACGCGTCCCGCTAGATGATCGTAACAGGTTCTCGCATTTTCTAGCCTTTTTAATTGACTTGATTGTTTTAATGAACGAATTTCTGGTGGTGGAGAGATAGACATTAATATCTCAAGTGTATTCGCTACTTCTTCATTTGCTAATCGAAAATATCTGAAACGTCCATTTTTTTCCGTAGTCACAAGATTATTTTCGACTAGTTTTGCAAGGTGGAAGCTGGCCGTTTGTGGTGTGATTTTGGCCATATATGCTAGTTCGCTGGCTGTATGGTACTTTCCATCCATTAAACCTGCCAGTATAGTTGCTCTTGATTCCTCTGTAAGTAAAGCGGTCAGGGCCGTAATATTCGGACTTATACTCAATTTTTAACACCTCTGTAATCCATACTTCGATAAGCATCGTATTATATAGCTCTTATAATAATAGTAAAGAAACGTAATCACAAGGGAGGGCAAGGTTTTAAATTTGGAGAAAAAAGCTTGGGAGGGTCTGAACAAATGACTAAATACAACTTTTTTATATTAATTATCTTGACTACTGCATTAATGGGCTCATCATTTGCCATCGGTAAAATAGGTTTAAGCTATTCAAGTCCTTTATTATTGGCTGGGTTACGATTTGTTCTTGCTGGCATTATTATGGCTGTTATCGTAAAGAAATTTAAAAGACCGCAGCCTAGTGGTTATAGAAATTGGCGAAGAATCCTAATTATCGGAGCTCTACAAACAGCAGGCGTAATGGGGTGTATTTTTATTAGCTTAAGAACAATTACAGCCAGTGAATCTTCCATCCTAACTTTTATGAATCCTTTATTAGTAATTATTTTTGGGACTATTTTTATGGGTAACCGTTACAGATGGTATCAATGGAGCGGTGTTGTCCTAGGATTTGTTGGTGTTGGAATTATATTGGGCGGAATTAAGGATTTTAATATAGGCATAGTTTTTGGAGCTTTCTCCGCTGTTTTTTGGGCAATTTCAACATTATTAGTTAATAAGTGGGGGAGGCATTTTGATACATGGGCACTTTCTGCCTATCAAATGCTATTTGGTGGGGGAATACTCCTCTTTTTAAGTTTCTTACTCGAAGATCCTTTCTTTTATATCAATAAAAACTCGATATTAATTCTTTTATGGTTAAGTATCATGTCTTCAATCGTTCAATTTGCGGTATGGTATTTTCTCTTACAAAAAGGAGATCCAGGTAAAACAAGTTCTTATTTGTTTTTAGCTCCATTTTTTGGTGTTTTAACTGGGAATATATTGCTACAGGAGGTTATTTCTTATTCGCTTATAAGTGGAGGAATATTCATTTTGTTAGGAATTTATCTTGTAAATAACAACTTTAAGAAAGAAATTGTTAGCAGCAATAGTTATCCCTTACGATAAATCAAAATGTAGGAGGAGCGTTTAAAGATGGAAAATAAAACGTGGAAAGATTATTTTTATGAAATAATTAAGGCATTATTGCTTTATAAATAAGGAACCATTCGACGACTATGGAAAATACGAGTTTACGAAGTAAATACATACATTGTTAACAATTTCTGCTCAAGTTATCTTAATGAAACATTTACTAACCTTATACGTATATTTAGAGGGAAAAGTGATTATTGCGGAGGTAGATAAATGGCAGGAAAAAAATTCAATCTATTATTATTACTTCAAATGATTTTGACGGCTATTGTTATGGTTATATGCATTTATAATGTAGTTACCCAAAATTTCACCTTGCAACCATTAGCGTTCCTACTTCTGAGTGCAATAGTCATTATTATCGGATTGCGAGAATATAAAAGAACGAAGAGTTTTAGGTGGGGTATCTTTTATCTATGCACATCGCTTTTTGTTTTATACGTAGCTGTCCAGGGGTTTATGTATAATTAATAATTTTATTATGTAATAAACATAGTGGGTTAATTCAAATGTAATTCCGGATTTTCAGCCATTTTAGTAAACAGAAAACATAAAGGGATTCTTGATAAGAAAGAGATTGAGACAAACCATTTGGAAAAAATACCGAAAACAAACCGGGAAAATCGGCTTAAGGATTTTCCCGGTTTTTATTATTTTATATGGTTGTTACATATAATCATAAACTGAATCAACAAAATAGAGCCAGTGATAATATTCAATCTGTGAATCCGTCATTTTGGCGGTTTCTTTCTCATTGAATAAATGCTGCTCAAGTAATTCTTGAACTTTTGAATTTCTTTCGATTCGGCTCATTATAAATCCTCCCTTTAGTTTGAGAAGTAACGAAGTTTTTGAATGTTGTTGAAAACGTTTTCTTTATATGTTTATTATATATCTCAATATGAGATTAAACAAATATTAAAATTAGATGATTTTTCGAAAAATAATACGTAAATGTTATTTATCTTCATTCTTTATTAAGCATGACCGTATTTCTTAAGCTTTGTTCGTTAGTGAGAAGGGAATGGATTTGAAGAATGGTTAATGCAATTTCAGGGTAACATTGTCAGGCAACCAATTCAGACCCTAATTTGGCTTTTGTGAATTGGCATGTTAATGAGGTGTTTCGAGGGCCCAGTTACGAGATTCATTAAATAATTTAGCCTAGCCCATAATCAAACAGTAGGACGGTAATTTTGAAAAGGCCGTTCTGGTTTGCATTATGGGTAACCAATCATAGAGACTAAACTATAAAAAGATGAGTTATATATTCAATAAATCACCAAAATACTTAAGATTTTTCAGCAGGCTGCAGCATAATAGTGACTATATTTAGACACTATAAATAAACCTTGATATAAAAGGTTTTTTATCTAAGTTGAAACACAGATAATAATTGTTTGAAAAAGACAAGTGACTATTCATTGTCACCTTCTAATAACGAAATATGGCAATATCAATACTTCTCCTTTAGGAACGAAGAATGTTCAACTTAAATACATCCGAAAACCAATTATAATCAACAGCACAGACAGCATTTGCAAAATCACCGTGCCTGGAATTTTTCTCGACAGCAGCACACCGATCTGTGAACCGATAATTACGCCAATACTGCCCCATAAGACTGTGTTCCAATCAATACTGCTGTAGAACCATTGCGAAAAAACACCGACTAGAGAATAAATGGTTAAGGAGAAGATAGATGTTGCTGTAGCAATATGTGTTGGCAATTTAAAGGCGTAAATCAATATTGGAACTAGCAGCCAGCCGCCCCCAATTCCTAAGTAGCTTGAAAGGATGCCCATAAAAAACCCGATTGGGAGAATAGAGACTAATGGCAGACATGCAGTCTCCTTAAAATCAGGAGTTTTCTCAACTGCAGCAGCTACTTCATCTTCACCACTGCCTTCTTTGCTTAATAGCCGCTTTTTCTTTTTTAAGCTCGCAAATGGGGGATTTTTAGCAAATAGGAAAATCCCTAAAGCAACTAAAACTGTTGCGAATATGACATAAAAATAGCTGGATGAGTAGATTTGCAGGAGCCAAACTCCGAGTAGGGAACCAGGAATTGCGCCTGCGCTAAGTGTTAAGCCTGTATGATAAGAAATTCGTTTTTGTTTTGCATATCCAACAACTCCTGAGAGAGAGTTAATTAACACAATCACTAGACCAGAGCCGGCTGCAAGTTTTGGATCCATATGGAATATGAGCAGAAGAGCAGGTACAAAGATAAAGCCGCCGCCAGACCCAACTATTGTGCCGTAGCCTCCAGCAATAATGCCAACGATAACCAGTAAAATACAAATATAAATGTCCAAGATACTTTCCTCCTAACCCTTATACATTAAGGCTATCAAAGGAATGAGTTATTGTATATTTGAATAATTTTATATCCTATAAGCAACTGTTATACCCATGACGGACAACCTAAAAAAAGCAGGTGCTTCCTAGAAGCACCCTGCAAAAAATTAATGGCGAATATATTGAATGAAGTATTTTAACCCGGACTTTTTAAAGCGGTGAGATTTTTGCACCATCCATAAATCTCGGGAAATCAGGAAATTGCTTATTTTAACTTCATGCAATGTTCCGTATTGGATCTCCCTGGTAACCGTTAACTTTGGGAGTATGCTGACACCTAAGTCTGCTTCTACCGCACTTTTAATTGATTGATAGCTACCCAGCTCCATTGCACTTTTAATCTTTTCAAGTACGCCATGTTCAGCTAATGCAGACTCAACAATCACGCGTGTACCTGAACCAATTTCTCTCCAAATCATTTTTTCATCAAGCAATTCCTGAATACCTATTTGCTCTTTATTGCTCCAAGGATGGGCAGGAGAGGTTACAAGGATAAGCTCATCATCCGCAAACTTCTCTCGAATTAAGCTATCGTTATCAACCGCACCTTCAACAAAAGCAATATCGATTTCGTTATTTTCAAGTTTAGCTAAAACCGTAGGTGTGTTTCCGATCGAAAGACTGAATTTCAAGTCAGGATAGCTCTTGCTGAATTGTCCTAATAATCCTGGCAATAGGTATTCACCAATTGTGGAGCTGGCTCCAATATTTAAAACGATTTCCTCATTCCCAGTCAATTCCTGGATAGCCTCAAAAGAAAGCTTAGAATACTCGACCATCTCTTTTGCATATGGATAAAGAATTTCACCTGCTTTTGATAAGGTCAATTTTCCAGCGTTTCTCTCAAACAGCTGTGCTTGATAGATTTCTTCGAGTTGTCTAATCTGCCTTGTCACAGCAGGCTGTGTAACAAAGCTTAGGCGGGCTGCTTGGCTGATTGTACCTTCCTCAACAACGAGGCAAAACATTTTTAAGCTGTCTATGTTCACATCACAACCTCCAATATAAATGAACGACTTTATAGTCAATATCCAATAGTTTATATAGTGAATTGTATCATTTTCTCTATGGAAGAGCTTATGTGTTTGCTTTTTCATATGCAAACAACAGAGACTAGTTAGGGACTTAATATAGTCTCCAAGGGATAATATTCAACAGAAATAAACTATAAAAAATTGACGAAAATCTTGAAAAAACGATAGCAATCAATAGAATAGTCACTATATATAGACACTATTGTGTATGCATTGATAATTCAACACTTATTAATAAAGATTCATTTTTGAAAAAGGTCAGTTTAACAGCTAAAATTCTATTTAGCGGCATACTATGGTGACTTCAAAAATGCAATGATTTAAAAACTTGTCATAATAAGTCGAATTGTAGTGTTTTAGAGAGCCGTTAATGTCGATACTTATGATATAATTTAAGTAGTAATGAAGAACTAAATATAATCTGAAATAAATGCATCTAAAGCTTAAATATAGATAGTAAATTATACGCACCCAACAATTATCTTAATAAAAAGATAAAGCATTAATAAAAAATTAAACGGAATTATAAGAATCACAGCAAGCGGGTTACAGGGGGAAGCAGTTTGAACACATATATCGTAATGCAAGGAAGCAAGTATCATGAAGTAAGGGATTTAGGAATCATTTGGTCGCCTCAAATAGATAAGGGCGGCAATATAGAACATTCCTGGGAAAGAATGAAGGAAGTTAAAAAGGGCGACCGGATTTTTCACTATGTGAAAGGAAATATTGTTGCTATCAGCATTGCTAAAGAGGACTGCATCGAATCAAGAAGACCTCTTGTTTTACAATCTGACCTTTTTGATGACGAAGTAGGCTACTTAGTTGAGCTAGAGTATTATGAGCTGGATAAATCAGTTAATGTAAAAGGGAAATTTGCGGAAATTCTCCCAGTGCTACCTTTAAAATATTCACCATTTCAAGAGGATGCTAGCGGCAACTCAGGCTACTTATATCCATGTAACGAAGAACTAGCAATCAAGCTACTAGAGTTAATCGGTGAATTGAACATCTATTTAATTGATACAGAGCAATTGGAATTATCCATGGATTATATTAAAGTAACAGAACATAATACTTTGATTCCAGTAATTGCCGAAACAGAGTCAGAGGTTAAAACAAAAATCAGACTAGGTCAGCAACGATTCAAAAAAGATTTGTTGCAACTGTGGGGCTGTAAGTGTGCCCTTTGTGATATAGACCTTCCAGAACTGCTGCGAGCAAGCCGCTCTAAGCCATGGAAAGACAGCACGAACGAAGAGCGAATTGATCCATATAACGGCTTACTGCTTTGCTGCAATCATGATGCATTATACGAAAACGGCAAAATAGCATTTGATGGGCAAGGAAGATTGCATATATCTCCTGAAATAAAGGAGGAGGACTACTTGAAATATAGCTTATTAACGAAGAAGAAGATTAAGCTGAATCCGGAGAATAAAGTGTATTTTAAGTGGCATAAGCGAAATGTATGGAGCAAAGCAATAGATGTTAAAGAGGAAATGGAAAGCGGGGATTTAGGATAATTTAAGAAAGGGATTTGAAACGCGAAATCTCCGTTTCAAATCCCTTTTTTTGATATTGTTAAAAAAGAAACAAAAAGTTCACTATAATATGGTTAATGCAGCATGACACGGGTGGAAAGACTCATGCTAGTGAACAAGGCAGGGTTATAGGTGTAAGTCAATGAATTCAATTTTTAGCAAGAATAACCGGCCCTTTCATTGGAGGGCAAATCTATGTAGCAATAGGGCATGCTATGCCAGCATTTATGGGTGTGCTTCTTATTGCGATACTAGTTTTGTATAAAGGGAGGTCTGTATTAAGAGCTAAGTGAATTTTCATTTAGATTCTTATATATATGCCTGTACATTGCTTACTTTTAAAAGATGTAAGAATTCAGATGAGCTGGAGAGGGGATTTAGTTGATCCCTTAGTTGACTCTTTCGGGTTTCTGAATTTTAATCAATTTATAGAGCATGCTGAGATAAGAGGATATTAGAAGTGTTATTCTAGGAACCTTGGAAAATTTTTAATTTTTTACATTTATAGGATAAGATATACTCTTTCATTTCATTATATGGTATGATTTTCCTAGATAATTTAGTTGATTATAGCTATTGATAATGAATTCGTATGATTTAGAATTTATGTTATAAGGATTACTACCTATGTTTTGCTTTATATATAATTAAAATTAAATATACACTGATAGGACCGATGAAACCAAAAGTTATTCTTTAGAATAAAGATAGGAGAGTCGAGATGGACATTAAATATTTATCTACCACTGCTCTTTCAAAAGAGTTACAGTTACCAGCTAAAGAGGTATTTAAGCTGTTATCAGATAACGGCCTAGTAAGAAGACTGGATGATAACTGGTTATTAACTGAATTAGGTAAAAACAAGGGTGGAGTAATAAAGAGCCATCCTCGTTATGGGAGTTATATTGCATGGACTGAGGAATTTAAGCAGGATAAAATCTTCACTTCTAAAGAAGAAGAAAAAAACTTGCTGACTTCTACTGCACTAGGAAAGCATTTTGGAATATCAAAATTTAGAATAAACCCCATTTTATCTGAATTGGGTTTAGTTCAAAAGTCAGTTAAAGGATGGACTGTAACTCCATTAGGTAAATTAGTGGGAGGAAAACAATTAGAATATGATAAGACAGGGGTTCCCTATGTCTGTTGGAAATCTAGTATTCTAACAAGAAGCAGGATTATTAATGCTTTGAAAGAGGCAAAAGGAGATTCAATCGAAGAAAAAAATGAAGTTCAAGAAAAAGAAACAATAGGGTTCCGTGAAAAGTTTGAAGCAACACACAGAAGTGCTGATGGTCATTATGTACGATCCAGAGCAGAAATGTTAATAGATAACTGGCTATATATGTCTGAGATTGTACATGCATATGAAAGAAAACTCCCTGTTGAAGAAGATGTATATTGTGATTTTTATTTGCCAGTAGGTAAAGTCTATATAGAATACTGGGGACTTGAGAATGATCCAAGGTACTTACATAGAAAATCAGAAAAACTAAGGGTCTATAAAAAATACGAATTTAACTTGATTGAATTAAACGACGCTGATATCCAGAACCTAGATGATATTTTACCTAAAAAATTGTTGAAGTTTGGTATTCAGGCATACTAACCTTAAAATGGCAGCCACAAAAAAAGTTGGCTGTTTTTTTGTCTGCATTTTAAATATCCATATTCATCTCTTAAAAATGGATATTTAATCCATGTCAATTAGTACTCCAATTATAGTAAAATAGGGCTATTGATGTAATTAAGGAGAAATACAATGTCAAAAAAGAATTTTCTTTATTTATATATAGTAGTCAGTTTACTATGGATCTTCGGAACAGATTATTTACTAAATTTTGTCGACAGTAAATCGACTATGCTGTTTCTGCAAAAATTAAAAGGAATTTTATATGTTTGTTTTACTAGTATTCTTATTTATGTCCTCATTGTCAGAAAAGAGGAATTCGAAACCGTAACAGAAGAGAAAAAACAGCTGCAAACGCTGATTAATTCAATGGTTGATTTTGTGAAGTTTAAAGACGGAGACGGCCGGTGGCTTGAGGTAAATGAAGCTGGTTTGAAGTTTTTTCAGTTAGAAGGTCTCGATTTTAGAGGGAAAACGGATTCCGAAATGGCGAAGTTTACAGACTTTTATCATGATGCACTTGTTAGCATTGAACAATCAGATGAAGATGCATGGAAGTCTGGCAAAGTTACGCGGCATTTAGAATATCTCTCACTTCCTAATGGGGAAACGAGAACATTTGATACAATAAAAGTCCCTAATTTCAATGATGATGGAAGCCGCCACTCATTAGTAATAATTGGCCGTGATATTACAGATCATCTAATGACAGAAAAGGACTTGAGCACAACAAAGCAGCAATATCAGTCCCTCTTTGAAAATAACCCGGATATGGTGTATGTCCTTGATTTAGACGGAAAAGTAGTGAATGTAAATCGCCAGTTTGAGAAAATAACAGGCTACAGCGCAGAAGAGTTTATTGGCAAAGAAATCGTCAGCTTAGTTACAGACGAATTTCAAGAACTTCTCAGGAACTCATTATTATCTCATGTTCTTCAAGGCAAATCATCTACAAAAGAAACAAAAATCAAAAAAAGAGATGGCAGTATCAGTGATATATCCTGTACTACTTTTCCAATGATGTTGGACGGCGAAATCGTCGGTGTTATAGGTTATGGCAGAGATGTTACCGCAATAAAAGAAACGGAAGCGATGCTCCGCAAAGCAGAAAAGCTGTCTGTCGCTGGTGAATTGGCAGCAAGTGTTGCCCATGAAATCAGAAATCCACTTACCTCCATACGCGGATTTATTCAGCTAATGAAATCAGATAACAAACCATCAGACAAAACCTTTCATCAAATTGTCTTAGATGAAATCGACCGAATTAACGATATCGTTAGTGAGCTATTATTACTAGCAAAACCACAAGAACTGGCATATGAAAAAGCAAGAGTAGAAAGCATTATGAGCTCTGTATTTGGATTGCTTGAATCTCAATCAAATCTGTATGGAGTAGAAACAAAATTAGAAGTACTAGGCGCACTCCCAGAAATAGATTGTGAGCCAAACCAATTAAAACAGCTGTTCATTAACATTATTAAAAATTCAATCGAAGCAGATTCCAACAAAGTAAACATCACCATGAAAAATACAAAAGACGGCTTCATCCGAATAAAAGTAAAGGACGATGGCTGCGGAATAGAAAAGGACAGAATCAAACGACTCGGAGAACCATTTTATTCAGCAAAAGAAAAAGGAACAGGCTTAGGGTTAACGGTCAGTTACCGGATTGTTCAGGCACATAAAGGAAAAATCCGTTATGCAAGTGAGGTTAATGAAGGTACAGAAGTGGAGATTTTGCTCCCGATTAGCATAGATTAAAGAGTAGGGACATTTTAGCTTTTCTAAAATGTCTTTTTCTTATTTGAAGAAAATTGAACTTACATAATATTTGTGAAAATATGCTAATTTAAATATTGATACAATGAAACTTATACAATCAGGTTCGAAAAATGATAAAAAAGTTTGAAAAATAGACGCCGGCAGATATAATTCTTGCGATTAAGCAGTATAAAAGTTCAGAGCTGTTTTAAATAGTTACTTTGTTAAACGTACGGATTAAATTTATTATTGCATTAGCGATATGAATTAAGTTGATACTATAGTGAGTTTTTGTGAAGTCACAGGGGAAATTTGGTTAAATATAGTTAAGTTAAAGAAGCCCTATTGTTTTTTGGGAAATTTAAAAAGAAAAATAATTACTATTTTTATGATACAACTCCGCTTATATCACTTACTGTAATTAAATATATTCTTTTTTATTATAGTTATTTCAACCTAATAATTGGAGATTTAAATAGTAATATCGATGTTAATTATTGACAATTTTAAAGGGGGGTAATATGGTAAATATGTAAAATACAGAATATACAAAAATATATCGGGTGAATCTTGTGATGTTTAGTGTAAAGGAAGATGAACTAGCAGAAGATGCTTGTCGTCATTCCACAAGAGCTTTTACAAGGTATATGTGACAACGGAGCTCTTCTTCATATCAAAACCACATAGCTCATATCTTCCTTTAGTCTTCTTAAAAATATACCTACACATATATGAATTCTAGTACATAATAACTCTACAGATATTTGTGAGTGGGCTTGCACCTAAATATCATTCATTTTTTAAATTTTGATTTTATTTATTCTAGTAAAAATTATATGTGAAATTATTTCTCACAATATTTTTGATTGGAAGGAGGCGTTAAATAATGGACTTGAGATACTTGAAGTATGTTGTTCCAAATGAAAAATATTACGTACCACCTAATGAAAAAGCAAATGAAACAAAGTTTATTTTACCATCACTCCCTCAACATTGGATTCTGAAAAGCGATGAACATTGGACTTATTGCTTACTTAATAATATCTCTCTGCCAAATCAAGGGTGGAAAATACACATAAGTTCTACTACAAATAGTGCACAAGATACATTAGAAGTAGTATCATCTTTACTAATCAAGAAAAATATTATCTTTAAATTTGTTGCAAATAAATTAGAGTTGGCACTTAAAAATTCTAAATATGGAGAAAGAGGTAGTTCAGGGAAATTTATAACCATATATCCTTTAAATGAATCTGAATTCATTTTTCTTATTGTGAAACTTCACGAAATATTAAAAGGTTTACCATAAGGACCTTATATATTAAGTGATAAAAGATGGTTAGATGGGAATGTATATTTAAGGTATGGAGCATTTCTTGAAATGCATATTACTGAAGGTGCAAGAAAAATACCCGCAATAATGAATTCATCTGGAAAATAATTCCTGATGTTCGTGGTGTTGCTTATGTAGTTCCTGATTTTATAGAAGAACCTAAAATAATACAAGAAATGGATAGAGAACAAGAACAAATAATTTCTGAAAACTCCAGGTTAAGTGAATTTAACATTAAATCTTCTCTACATTTTAGTAATGGGGAGGGGTTTATCTAGCTGTTTGGAAAACTAATAAAACTAAGGTGATTTTAAAGGAAGGTAGACCTGAAGCAGGGATAGATGGACAAAATAGGGACGCAGTAACTCGTTTAAATCATGAAGCTAATATCCTTAAACGATTAATAAAAGTAGAATCAGTAGTGAATTTTATTGATTATTTTCAAGAATGGGAACACACATTTCTTGTTGAGGAATATATAAAAGGTGTTACATTAGATACTTGGTTAGCAACATACTATCCATTTTTAAAGAATCAAGATCCAAAAGAGTACACAGACACATTAATACCAATATTAGAAAAGTTAAAGATGGCTCTTAAGCAAATCCATTCTTGCAATATTGGTATGGGTGATTTGCAACCTGCTAATATTTTAATAACGGAAACCAATAATGTGAAAATTATTGATTTTGAATCTGCTAGTGAACTAACAGATAATAAGCATTCAGGATTAATGACACCGGGTTTTACAGGTTCTTTTAATTCAACAAGAGAACAAGCAGATTGGTTTGCTCTTTCACGAATAGTTAGACATGCATTTTTGCCAATTATAAGCTTTTAGGAAGAATCTATGTAATGGTATTTACATAGATTCTTCCTAACTAGACAAAAACTATAAATTTAAAAAAATGAGGGGAAAAATGGATAAAAAACGTCAAATAAAAGTTATGGTTATTACTTTAGTGTCATGGCTGCTATTTTGTAGTTTGATAGTCGTAGTATCTCTCTCTCCTCTATCTGAACTAGGAGAAGGTGCTAATCATTTTAATTCAGTTGGTATGTGGACATCTTTTGGGATAAGCACACTTGGTTATTTAATCCCACTAGCTTTTTTCCTTTTAGGAGTAAAATACTTTAAAACTATTATGACAATATTTTGTTCTATGGGTTTATTGTCAGGTCTTACCATGATAGGAACCATAATTGTACTTTGTAGTTTTGTTAGCAATATTTCCTATGATTCAACAATAATTGGAAGTCTAATTAGTTCTGGTTTATTGTGTGTAGTCAATTTGGTATGGTTCATAGTAGTTTTTTTCCCTGGGTCTAAAAACGCAATTAAGGGAAGTTAAGGACATTTATAAAAAAGGTGTGACTAATGTTTATATATCCTAATAACATTAAGAAAAATGGATTATCTCAATATTATTAGGATAGAAGTGGTGAAAATTTATTTTATACTTTTATTAGTAATTAAACATTCTATAGTTAAAACTAAGAAGAAGCTTGTAATAGGACGACATTATGAACAAAATCACATTGAGAATCTAAGCTGAGCATTTTTAAAATCCCAGATAAGCTGGATTTATGTTCCTTTTTATAATTAAAAAAAATAAATGAAATAGTGCCGAAGTTGACGGCTTTTAACATAGTAGCTTCTATCACTCAAGATAGAGGCTTTTTACTATATCCTCAAATGAAGAAAGGTTTTAATACTTAAGAAAACAGGTAAACAAAATGGAAACATAGTGAATTTTAGCGGATTAATAAAAAACTTACTTTTTTTTAATCCAATTTTAATTCTACTAGTATAGTATTTCTCTTTATGAGCATATTAGAATTTGACTATCTAGTCGTTCTCTGTTGACTTATAAAGGAAAACTAAATAAAAGGAGAAAAGACAATTGAATACTATTGCTAAAGCTGCAACGAAACCTTCTAGTACAACACCAATATTTGCTGTTCTGCTGGCAGGGGCTTTTGTTGCGTTTTTAAATCAGACGGTTATAAATGTAGCGTTGCCTGATATTATGTCTCATTTTAAAATTGATGCAGTGCAAGCGAACTGGTTAAGTACGATATTTTTGTTAACGAATGGTATCGTTATTCCGGTTACTGCCTTTTTGATGGAGAGATTTACGACAAGGCAATTATTTTTATTTTCAATAGGAGTATTTGCTGTTGGTACATTAATCTGTGCAATGGCTGGCACGTTCCCAATCATGCTTGTTGGACGGGTAGTACAAGCAATCGGTGCGGGTATTTTATTCCCATTAATTACGAATGTGATTTTCACTATTTTCCCACTAAATAGACGCGGATTTGCCATGGGTATCTTCGGTGTGGCAATGAACTTCGCTCCTGCAATTGGTCCTACATGGGCTGGCTGGATTATTGAATCCTACAATTGGCGCGTTATCTTTTACATTATTGCTCCAATTGCTCTCATCGACTTTATTCTTGCGATCTTCTTCGTGAAAAACGTCACACAAACAAGCAGACCAAAGTTAGATTCCTTAGGAGTTATTCTTTCAACAATTGGATTTGGCGGAATTTTATACGCTTTTTCAACAGCTGGATCAAAGGGTTGGTCTTCAACAGAAGTAGTAACAATGTTTATCATTGGCGGCATCAGCCTTATCCTGTTCGTATGGCGTCAGCTTGTTGTTAAGCATCCAATCTTAGAGTTCAGGATTTTCAAGTACAAGCTGTTCACATTAACAACAATCATCAACGTTGCTGTTACAATGTCCATGTTCTCTGGAATGATTTTAATGCCGATTTACATGCAAAACATCCACGGTTTCAGCGCATTAGAAGCTGGCTTCATGCTGTTGCCTGGGGGAATTGTAATGGGAATCATGTCTCCTATCACAGGTAAACTGTTTGATAAATATGGCGCAAAATGGCTTGCTATTATCGGATTGGCAATTACAATGGTGACAACATTTGCGTTAACAAGATTAGAAGTAGACACAAGTTATTCCTATATTCTATGGGTTTATACAATTAGAATGTTCGGTATGTCTCTCATCATGATGCCAATCTTTACTGCAGGACTTAATGATTTAGGTCTAAGCTTGAATAAATATGGAACTGCTATGGTTAATACATTCCGAATGGTTGCTGGCGCAATTGGCATGGCCTTCTTCGTATCAATCATGACAGATCAAGGCACAAACCATGCTAAAGACTGGATGAAGCTGCATAACATACTGCCGACAGATAAGCTTGGCATGGCTCAAGCAGCGAAGGAAGGAACAGTCATGGGAATCAATGATGCCTTTATGATTGCAACTTACTTGACAATAGTTGCATTTTTGTTGGCTTTCTTTATTAAAGGATCTAAGCCTGGAGAGAAGAAAGCTTAATATAATACGTTAGAGCGTTGAGAATTCTCAACGCTCTTTAATTTTTTCGGAAAGTAGTACATGCCCATTGCATGCTACTTCCATCTATAAAATTACCTAAGTTGATTTGCCTTTGGAATAATCTATGCTATAATTTCATAAATACTACAAATGTAGTTTTGTATTAATTACTACATTTGTAGTATTATAAAAAAAGAAAAGAAGTGATTGAGCTTGAATAGTAGAGTCGAAAACAATCGTAAGAGATTTAAACCTTATTTACTATCGTTTTTAATCATTTTATTGAGTATCGGGGGGATTTATTTAGTTCTAACATTACTGAACAAAAATGATTATGCTTCATTCGAAGGAGCAGCAAAAAGTTATATTCAAATTTTAGAAAAAAAGGAGTATAAGAAGTTAAACAATGTACTCGATGAACAATCATATAAATCGTTAGATTATACATTGGCAGAAGTAACAGATAAATATAATCGTATATTCAATGGTTTAAATATAACGGATATACATGCTTCACAGATTTCATTAGAAAAGGTGAAAACCAATCTTTATGAATTGTCTTATCAATTAAGCTTCACAACTCCTTTAGGAAGTTTAGAGAATTTGAAATATAAAACAGAAATAATTAAGTCGGATGATAATTATGTAGTGAAGTGGGAACCTTCGTTAATTTTCCCTGGCATGGAAGGCAAAGATAAAATAGCATATCAATACTTTAAAGCAGAACGAGGAGAGATTCAAGATCATCTAGGGAATGGCTTGGCAATCAATGAAAACTTTAAGTCGATGGGAATTGTTCCGAAGGATTTAGGCGAAGGACAGGAAAAAGAGGATAATCTTCAAAATATAAGCGAACAATTTGATCTATCGCTAGAAGAAATAAATAAAAAACTAGATCAAAGCTGGGTCAAAGATTATTTATTTGTTCCGATGAAAACAATGGAAGCAAGTAAAGCGAAACCAGTGACAGGAGTGTCCTATCAAACTATTAAACTGCGGTATTATCCTTTGAAAGAAGCGGCCGCGAATTTAATTGGTTATATCGGAAAAGTAACGAAAGAAGATATCGATAAAAATCCCCGTTTAGCTGATGGAGATTTGATTGGAAAAGCAGGGTTGGAAATGGCCTTTGACAAGCAATTGCGTGGCAAGGACGGTGGAGAGATATCAATTGTTGCTGCAAATGGCGAAAAGAAGCAAGTCATTCAACAAGTAGAAAAAGCAGATGGAGAAGATATTCAGCTGACAATTGATTCTTACATACAATCAGAAGCATTTAAACAATTTGCTGGCAAAGCAGGCTCAACTGTTGTCATGAACCCGAAAGCAGGCGGGCTATATGCTTTAGTAAGTTCTCCGTCCTATGATCCTAATAAAATGGTTCAAGGCATTTCTCAACAGGACTATGATTTCTATGCGAAGGACGAGGATAAACCATTTATTTCCCGATTTGCGGTTGGCTATGCACCTGGCTCAACATTCAAAACAATAACCGCCAGTATTGGCCTTGATGCTAATGTCACTTATCCAGATAAGCTCCGACAAATAAATGGATTGAGCTGGCAAAAGGATGGAAGCTGGGGAGGCTATTCCGTTACCCGCGTTTCCGATGTGCAAAATGTAGATATGCACAAGGCGTTAATTTATTCTGATAATATTTATTTTGCGCAAGAGGGACTGGAAATGGGAGAAGACGTGTTTAGAAATGGGTTAAGTAAGTTTATTTTCGGCGAAGAGTTAGAATTGCCAATAGCCATGAATCCAGCACAGATTTCTAGTGAAAAAACATTTAAATCGGATATCCTTCTGGCAGATACGGCTTATGGTCAAGGAGAATTATTGATTAATCCTATTCAACAGGCTGTCATGTACACTGTTTTTCAGAATGAAGGGAAAATAGTTTATCCGACATTACTCGCAGATAATGGCAGTACCAAAACAAAAGAAGCTATTTTAAGTTCAACAGCGGCAGAAATGGTAAGAAGCTTAAAAGAAGTGGTAAGCAATCCAAATGGTACCGCACATTTGCTTTATAACCCACAATATCAGCTAGCTGCAAAAACCGGAACAGCAGAATTAAAATCGAAACAAGGCGAAAAAGGCAATGAAAACAGCTTTTTGCTCGCCTTTGATACAGAGCAAGATAATTTTCTGATGCTTTCCCTTGTAGAGAATTATACAAAAGGAAGCTCAGCCACCCAACTGAATAAATCATTAATCGAAAAGCTGTATGCCTATTTTGGGATGCAGTAAGGGGAAGTTAAATTAGAACGATGCTTTAAGCAACGAAGCCTTCATGCTATAATAAATACTACAGATGTAAAAGTAGGAGGTTTCGTTGTGAGTAAAAGTCCCCAAATATCAGAAGCAGAATATGAAGTGATGAATATAGTTTGGAAATATGAGCCAATCTCGACACCAGAGGTAGTGGAGAAGTTGTCCGCTAAAGATTTTGACTGGAAGCCGAACACAATCCATACGATGCTGGCTCGGCTTGTAAAGAAAAAGGCATTGCAGGCCAAAAAAAGCGGAAGAGTTTTTCTTTATACTTCACTCGTTGAAAAGCACGAATATATTGAGCAAAAAAGCGATAACTTTCTTAATCAGTTCTTCGGAGGTACCTTAAATTCGATGGTATTAAATTTTATCGAAAATGATAAATTGTCCAATGAAGACATTTCAGAATTAAAGCAAATCTTAGCAATGAGGGAGAAAAATGGAGGCGATAAATAATGGATGTCGTCATACAACAGCTATTGCTTAGTACGATTGCGGTATCCCTTCTTATTTGCACTATTCTCTTGCTAAAAAAATTATTAACCAAACATCTCTCAGTAAAAGCGCATTATCGTATTTGGCTATTTCTGTTTGTGCCGCTCCTAGCATCCGTCTTGCCATGGAAATTTTTCGGGTTAAGTGAAGGACTGCAATCACTTCAGAGCTTGCTGACGTTTTCGGACAAAACAATGTCTCATGGTGAAGCAATAAGTGGCGCAACCGCTTCTCAAGAAGCTGATACGGAAATAATGCGTGATTTTTCTATTTCAGTTAACAATACAACTCCAGCAATCGTCCATGACAGTTTATTTGCTGTCTGGATGATCGGCATGATAGTTTGCCTTGGATTCTTTTTTTATTCAAACTATCAAATTAGCAGGTTGAAAAAATCTGCTGTTACGATTAACAATACTAGAGTCAATGAGCTGTTGGAAGAGTGCAAACAGGCCGTAGGGATTAAAAGAAAAATAATCCTCAAAGAGACTGGTCTTATTACAACGCCAATTACGTTTGGAGTCATGCAGCCGTATATTCTTGTGCCAACAAACATGCAGGAAGCTTTCACCATCAAGGAAATGAAATATGTATTTCTGCATGAGCTGACACATCATCGCAACAAAGATATGCTGGTTAATTATCTAATGTGGATTTTACAAATCGTATATTGGTTTAATCCACTAGTATGGTATGCCCAAAAAAGGCTGCGAATGGACCGCGAATTAGCTTGTGATGATTCTGTTCTAAATCTATTGGATGAGGCGGGCTATCTAGAATACGGCCATACGATCATTCACTTTGCAGGTAACAAACAAGGGAAGTCTTTTGAATTGTTTGCTTCAGGTATCGGCGGAACAAAAAAACAAATCAAACAAAGAATCCTGCATATTGCCAGCTTTTCGAAAGAATCCAGCTTGTTAAAATGGAAAAGTAAAGCAGTTTATCTGTTTTTAAGTGTATTAGTGCTCTGCATAACGCCACTGACAACAGTATTGGCTACTTCAAATGATGTGTTTCATTTTAACGGAAAAAATACTACGTATGAAGATTTAAGTAGTTATTTCAAAGGCTATAAAGGCAGCTTTGTTTTATACGATGCAGCTAGTGAACAGTATCAAATATACAACCAAGAAAGAAGCAAAAAGAGAGTTTCACCTGATAGTACCTACAAGATTTATTCAGGGCTATTCGCTTTAGAAGCTAACGTTATATCTAATCTGGAGTCTGAACAGAAGTGGAATGGACAACAGAATCCGTATAAAGAATGGGATAAAGATCATAACTTATCCTCTGCCATGCGAAATTCAGTCAATTGGTATTTTCAAAACCTGGATAAAGAGGTAGGCAGACAGCAGCTGCATGCTTATTTTGATAAGCTGAATTATGGGAATAAGGATATGTCAGGTGATTTGGAAAACTATTGGATGGAATCTACCCTGAAAATATCACCAATTGAACAAGTGCAGTTATTACATGGACTATCAGAAAATAAGCTTGGCTTTAAAGCAGAAAATGTTCAAACAATTAAAGATACGTTGTTACTTGATGACGATCATAACAGCCAATTATATGGAAAAACAGGAACAGGCACGATAAACGAACAAGATGTTAATGGCTGGTTTGTTGGTTTCATAGAAAAAGGCAAGCATAGCTATTATTTTGCAGTCAATATCCAAAACAATAGAAAAGAAGCTAGCGGAAGCGAAGCGATGAAAATTGCCAAGCAAATCTTAAAGGATAAAAAACTATTCTAAAAAGTAACCCAAAAAGATTTTCTAGTCTTTTTGGGTCTATTCTTCATTAAATACTACATTTGTAGTATTTAATTGCTGAATTCCAATACGGAAAGGTAAGATTACTTTGAAGCAAAAAACTAAAAAAAGTAGAAAAGCAAATCATCAATTACGGCTAAGACTTACTGGTCTTTTTTTCGCCGTGTTTATATTGTTTTCCGTACTTATCGTGCGCCTTGGCATCATTCAAATTGTGAGTGGTGAGGAATATGCCGCTCAAGTGAAAGCAACGGAAGTTACGTCTGTTAGCTCCTCCGTACCACGCGGAAAAATATATGATACAAATCATAAACTAGTAGTATATAATATTCCGGAAAAGGCAATCACCTTTACACCGCCGCTAAATCCTCAACCGGAAGAGCTGCTTGAACGGTCCAAAAAAATAGCCGGATTTCTTGTAATGAATAATAAAGACATAAAAAAAGTAACATCACGTGACTTAAAAGATATATGGCTTCTAGAACATGACAATGGCGAAGAGCTGCTTACAGAGCCAGAAAAGAAATTATATGAAGAAGAGAAAGTAAAAGACAAGGATTTATACAAAATAAAATTAGAGCGTATTAAAGAAGAGGAGCTGCAAACGATTGATAAAAATTTAGCAGCCATATACCGTAAGCTGTCGACAGCGCCAGCATTCTCAAAAACTGTGCTAAAAAACGAAAAGGTAACAAATGAAGAATATGCAATAGCAGCTGAAACACTTGAAAAACTGCCGGGAATTGATGTAACAACAGATTGGAAGAGAGCGCACAACTTCGGAAACACCTTTATTAATATGCTTGGTGAGGTAACGAGTACAGATGAAGGTCTTCCCGCAGATAAACTAGACTACTATACAGCTAAAGGGTATCAACGGAATGATCGGGTCGGCAAAAGCTATATCGAAGAGCTTTACGATAGTGTGCTGCAAGGCCAAAAAAAAATCGTAAATACGATTACGAACAGAAACGGAGAAATCATAGACTCAGAGATTGTGTCTAAAGGAAAAAGCGGCAATGATCTCGTGCTGACGATAGATATGGAATTTCAGGCACAAGTGGAAAAAATTATGCAAGAAGAGTTAATCGCATCCATTCAAAAGCCGCATACCAATCTTCTCGACACAGCTTTCGTTGTGGCAATGGAGCCGAAAACTGGCCGGATTCTGGCAATGTCAGGACAAGTGTATGACCGAAAGACAAAGAAATTTACAGATTACACACCAGGAACCTTTACATATGCCTTTGAACAAGGGTCTGTCGTTAAAGGAGCAACAGTTTTAACCGGTTATCAGACAGGAGTTAGAGACATAGGCGAAACAGTGCTAGATGAAGTGATGAGATTTAAAGGCTCAGGGACCTTTTCTTCCTACCAATCCATGGGGGTACTCAATGATTTAAAAGCCCTTGAACGATCATCCAACGTATATATGTGGAAGACCGCGATTGAAATGATGGACGGCAAGTATATCCCTAATGGCACATTAAATATCAATCCAGACAAAATAGAACAAATTCGCTACTATTTTAACCAATTCGGCTTAGGCATTCCGACAGAAATTGGCTTTCCGAATGAAACAGCAGGAATTAAAGGCAAAAATATCAGCACCTATTTTCAAATCGCTATAGGCCAATTAGACACCTATACACCAATGCAAATTGCCCAATATATTACCACGATAGCCAACGGCGGTTACCGCATGAAACCACAGCTTGTCAAAGAAATCCGTGAAGCCGATAATACAGACAACGGGCTTGGAAAAGTAGTGGATGAAATAGAACCTGTGGTACTGAATAAAATAGATATGAATGATGAAATGTTAGAAAGGGTTCAACAAGGATTCAGGCAGGTAACTCATGGTTCACAAGGAACAGCCAGAAGCTATTTTGCCAATGAAGCCTATGATGCCGCAGGGAAAACAGGAACTTCTGAATCCTATAAAAAAGGTGTGAAGACGTGGAATCTCTCATTCGCAGGGTATGCACCTTACGATAATCCGCAGATTTCGATAGCGGTTATTGTACCTAATGCTTATCTTGATGGCTATGCCCAGCCGCATAGTGCAGCTAATGTGATTAGTCAGAGAGTTTTTCGAGCTTATTTTGAGGGACATTCAGGGGGAGAATGAGGATTATTTTTCAAGAGCATTGAAATCTTTCATGCTCTTTTTTTGTTGTATCAAGAAGCTATGCGTCAGCTATTTTTTTTGTAAATAATTTATTATAGAAAGAATACAGAGTATAAAATACAATATTAATGATATTGGTAGTAAAGCGCTAGATGGGTTTAAGTAAATATCAATACCAATGCAAATACCCATTATAGACATTAAATTATTAGTAGTTGTATTACTCGCATCTACAATCACCCGCTCCTTCCTGTTATTACACCTATCATAAAGGAAATTTTAAATAGATTAATCCCAATTTTGTATTCATGTGTTTTAGATTTGAGACTAATATTTAACTGTATTTTCCAACTAATTCCCTATTTAAACACCTATCCATCTTTTTTACAATAAAAGGATATGGGATATCCTGGCTATTTATTAAATAAAGGACCTATCATCCGTGTAAAAGAGAGGCGAAAAAATGAAAGTTTTAGATTCATCTAGTTTACGTGATACAATGAAAGGAAGGGCCAAGCACTATAAAGAACTGCGCACACAGTTTACACAGCTGCACAAAGCCTTCCAGGAAATTGTTGATTTAGATGACTTTGAAGGCAAAGGTGCTGAATCAATTAAAGGTTTTTATCAGGGCCAGCTGGAAGTGGTAGAAGCATGGCAGCGGCTGATTGACAGACAGATTGCCTTCTTTGAAGGCGTTAGCGCAAGGATAGAAGATAAAGAATTAGGCGGCCATTCTCGTGTGGAAACAGCTTTTTTAGAAGAAGAGCTTGCACATAGAGAAAGAACGTCGTGCAGACGAAATGATTAGTGAGCAACGAAAAGCGTTAGAGAAAATTTTTAGGGACATTGATGATCTAGTGTCTTTAACACCCTTTTCTCGCTCCCGGTTTGACGATCTGATGATGGATGCAAGCAAAAAACGTACCAAAACGGTGGATGCAGTCGAGGAAGTCGATCAAGAGTTAAAAGACGAATATCTCTCTTCACAAGGAGAAGAGTATTATGTTCAAGCCCTTTTCCAATCTTTAATGGAAGCAACAAGACAAGGAAGCAGTATTTCACCCATCCATTTTGATGCAGAAGCCTATCAATCTAGTGATGCCTATCAGTCCATGGTAGAAGCAAAGACACAAACTAACAGCTATCTCTCCTATAAAAAGGAAGAGAAAGAAGCAAGGGAAATAGCAAATCGCCCATGGTATGAAGACCTATGGGAGGGCACGAAAACCTTCGCCGGAGAACTAACTGGTTATTATGACTACATACGAGCTAAAGACGGAGTTGATCCCGTTACAGGTGCAAAGCTGACGGCAGGACAACGAGTAGCCGCTGGCGCAATGGCAGCCGCAGGCTTCATTCCAATTGTCGGCTGGGCAGGAAGAGCCCTTAAAGGCGGAAAAGGCATTTATTCAGCAACAAAAGCGATTCATACAGCCGATAATGCGCTTGACGCTTATAAAAATGTCCGCACCTTTACTAAACTAGAACAAACAGAAATGGGCATTTATGGCCTTATTTCAGCAAATGGACTATCGGAATATCTAACAGGAAAAGACATGTTCGGCAACAAACTCACAGATGAACAGCGCCAAGCAAGCATTACCCAAAGCATGATTGGTGCAATACCATTTGTCCCATATGCCCCTAGCATGATAAAAGAAGCCGTTCGAATTAGTGAACTACCAGTCCATAAAACATACCAGCTAGTGCAAACTGGATTAAGCAAAAGCCAATTAAAATATAAAGGCTTTCTAACAAATATTTATCAACCTAACAGCCAACTCTCTCCACTTGGTCCAAGTATGGCTATGTTTAAATCACACGATGTAAACAATAACGTAAAGAAAGTTTCCAATCATTCTGTTAAAAGCACCAGCAGAGTAAACACCACTAAGAAAACCGCTGGCGAAACAGAAGTGAAATATGACTTCAGTCAATACGAGAAAAAGCTCGTAGGCAATACATGGGTCCTCAGCAAAAACGGTCGCACAGATCAAGATGCAGCCAAAGCAAGCCTAGCATATAATGAGGCTATAAAAAAGGGAGAAGTCAAGTTAGACAACGAGCCTGATTCAGATATTTACCTCGAACAAATCCAAGCAGCCAAAGAAGGATATAATCTTTGGACTGGAGAAGGGTTATCGAAGCTAGAATCTAATTCCATTATCTTTAGCAGTTTAATTGGGAGTGTTTATGGTTTTAGAGGCGGGAAGATTTCTGGTAGGTCGATTAAGGTTTCTAAGGGTGATTTGGGGAAGATAAGGGAGAAGGTAAAGGGAAATAAGGCTAATACTGAAGTTACTAAGGGTATAGATAATGTTAAAGATATAACTAAATTAACTGTTGATGATATACCAACTGCAAAGAGTGGGAATTTTAATAAATTCTTCAATTCCCTTACAAGTAGTGAACTAGACGAACTTTGGAAAGATAAAAAGATTAGAAAGAAAATTGAACGTCAACTTAGAGAACCTGGAGGTTTACATGAGTGGCACTTAGTTTCAAGGGCTCCGCAATTTAAGTATTGGAATATTGGTGCTGAAGAGATTAAAGATTTAAGAACAGCTATATCCGATGTTAAATTTGTAAATCCAAACGGTGTTCATGGAGGATTAGGCTCAACTAAAGCACATAATGAATTGTTAGCAATAATAGATACTTCTAGCGACTATAATACATTTGTTAGACGACTTAATAATTGGGCTAATTATAGATTAGAGGGTGGCGTTTCGTCTTTACCACAAGGTCTAAGATTAAAGTAGGAGGATACTATAATGGAAAAACAAGGATGGGTTTCAATTTGGTTAGGGAATATTAACGATGAGGACTCAATAGGAGAGTATGTTGATTTAACGTATGATGAGGATGGCGAGTCTGTTCCTTCCCAATTCTTTATCGATTTTAATATTGATATGGATGAAACAGATGAGGATACTATAGAAAAAGCGGTCTATAAGAATAGTAGTAGTGATATTTCAGCTTTATTAGATGGGTGTTCGTATGAAGAAATTGTCATCCCAAAAATCCAGAAAAGTATAAACCTAAAGAAATCATATAATGCAGTAATTTTAATATATAATTTTGAATATAAAAATGAAATTAGTTCAACAGGTGCTTTTGATTTTATTGCTGCTACAAATTATGAGTAAGAGAAATCTTAAAGGTATGGAGAATTGATTTAGTTGATGGTTAACTTAGAAATTACTTATCTGGTAGGGTTGCTTTATTATACAGATAAAATTATTTAATCAGCCAGTTAAAAAAAGTAGATAATCCACTAATACTCCATTACTTTGCTGCCAATTAAGGAATTAGTGGCGCAAAACTAAATGAAGAAGCATTAGAAATTGACAGGGTGGGCTTACAGAAATTGTTGGCTCACCTTTCGTCAGTCCAAGTTGATTTTGTGGTGGTGCTCAACACAAGGATTATGGAGTTCAGATATTGTAAAAGTGTTCATATAAAGGCTCCCTGACAAATATTTATCAACCTAACAGCCAACTCTCTCCACTTGGTCCAAGTATGGCTATGTTTAAATCACACGATGTAAACAATAACGTAAAGAAAGTTTCCAATCATTTTGTTAAAAGCACCAGCAAAGAAAACACCACTAAGAAAACCGCTGGCAAAACAGAAGTGAAGTATGACTTCAGCCAATACGAGAAAAAGCTCGTCAAAGCCAGCCTAGCATATAATGAGGCTATAAAAAAGGGAGGAATCAAGTTAGACAACGAGCCTGATTCAGATATTTACCTCGAACAAATCCAAGCAGCCAAAGAAGGATATAATCTTTGGACTGGAGAAGGGTTATCGAAGCTAGAATCTAATTCCATTATCTTTAGCAGTTTAATTGGGAGTGTTTATGGTTTTAGAGGCGGGAAGATTTCTGGTAGGTCGGTTAAGGTTTCTAAGGGTGATTTGGGGAAGGTTAAAGAGAAGGTAAAGGGAGATAAGGCTAAGACTGAAGTTACTAAGGGTACGGGTGATGATGTAGTAACATATTGACGAGTTCAAGGTGGAGAGGGTACTAAGTCAAGCCAACAGCGTATACAAGTAAATGAAGATGGTACAGTAACAATACCCAAAAAAGATACTGATTTAAATATAAGTATAGATAATGGGGAGCATTCAAATTACTTTAAAAATGAAGTGAGAGGCGGAAATGCTGATATTGTTGAATTAGACGTTCCAAGGTGGTTTGACGATTTCTTAAAAGAAAATACAATACCTCAAGCTGGATACAAATCAAATCCTTTAAACCAAGGTGGAACAGCTCCAAAACTCGTAGACCCAACAAAACCAGGCTATTCATTTGAAGTTCCAGCACCTTGGGGTGAGTGGATAGAAGAGCATGCGAAAAATTCGCGAATAAAAAAATAATAAGGGGAGTTGAGTAATATTTTATTAGAACCTAAAGCGCTGGAAAATATTATAGTAGGTTTATTAGTTGATAATAGTTTCAAGTGGTATGTTTCGCCAAAAAATTTATGGTTTCTGGATAGGAAAAAGCAAGCAGACGCATATAATAAGAAATTTAAAGAAATTGGACTTAAAAATATTGGAAACTCCATAGAGGAAGATGATGAAAGGAAAGGTATAGAAGTTCTAGATGACCGTTCATTTATAGAGTTTATTCCAAGAATAGATAAGTATTCAGTTTCAACCGAAGAATTAAGAGAGTTACTTAAATTAAATATGCTTACTAAATTAAAAGAGGATACATTTTACAGTTTTTTACCTTCATTATATGTAAACCTTGATAAAAAAGAACTATACTCATTGTATCCAGAACCAGCCTCCTACGAGGATTTTGTACCAGGAAATTGGAGGGGGATCTATGAGGACTTTTTGTCGAGGATAGATAGGGAAGATAAATACTGGTATGATGAAAACGGAATTGATTTATTAAATTTTGAGAATAGTGGTGGAAAGATATGAGTGGAAATAAAATAAGTATACTATCTGAAAAGTTTGAGAATGAAAAAACTGGTGAACAAGTCGAAGGTATAACGATTATGATAGATGGTAAATTAAAAAGTATGTTAGACATCATCATTGAAAAAGAGGGTGGATATAATAACTATACAGAGCTAATTAAAGATTTAGTGTTTGATGGTATAAATCAATTTGTTGAAAAGCATAAGAGGTAGAAAACAGCTTTATTCAAAGCGATTGAACTGCGGCCATTTAAAGTTTCAAACCTATTGGCGATAACCCGTGTCTTAAAATTCATAGAAGAAAGAGATAGTAACAGCTAATTGGATTTTTTATTATAAAGGTCTTCATAAAGAGCACAGTTAAAATATATAAATAGTTTGAATGAATTCGATTACCTTGATTGGCTATATGCCTTTCAAGGTATTTTATTTTAATTTATATTAAATCAGCTGATATTTAAGTGAGAAAATAAGAGAATGATTTGCTTGAGAATCGAGAGCTCATGATGGTAGTACCATCATGGAGTTTGGTTTTAATACTTGGATAAAGTGACAAGTACGATAAATAGGCGAGATGACATTTTACATGGTAGGGGTACTTACGATATGTAATGGCTACAAACTAACGAGATCGTACATGCTCGTGGCGAAAAATAATGGGTAACGTATAAGAGTGTTTTTTATTTACTTTGGCTCATAAATATTGGGTTGTATTTTTACTAGAGACGGTCGTATAATACTCGCTATTCGTTTAAAAAGCGTTACATTAATTTTAATTTTCGTAACGGGAAGGGTGAAAAGTTGAACGTTGTTGGGTATATACGAGTCTCCACTCAAGGGCAAGCTAAAGAGGGATATAGCTTGAAATATCAAGAAGATGAAATTAATGCATACTGTGAAGAACAAGGCTGGAACTTGATCCATATTTTTAGAGATGAAGCAGGTAGTGTTGCAACATTGCATCATTCACAACAAAAAGGTGTTGGACCATTATATGAAGCTTCAACAAGGTACCATAATATCGCTAATGCTAAAAGAGCTCCACTACATCCTTATAAAGGAAAGTTAAACCCATTTTATCCAATGGATGAGACAACTAGAGGAGCGTTTCAAAAAGTAGATTCTATTAATTATTGGAAAATACGAGGAGAAGAAGCTTTAGGAGGAAGATAATATGAGCATATTGCCTGAGAGACTAGATGAAGTTCTAGGAGAAGAAATATATAAACGTGAAGATAGCAATCTAGTACAGGATGCTTTAATAAGGCTAGGTGTAAAAGCATCGGATACTTTCCAAGAATTTTATATCCAGTATGCAGGACCTTTTTGGGAAGAGCATGTACCCTTTGAATTACTAGATATAGCAGATGAAGAAAACAATATTGAATCATACACACTCATTTCTAGAAAAGAACATGGTTTTCCGAAGCAATATCTGGTTTTAAGTGAAATGTCAGCAAATGCTGTATTAGTACTGGATACTGTAACAGATAAAGTTTATATAGTTAATTTTGAGGGTGGAGATGAACTACTTATTAAAGGTGAATTAAAGGAAAGTTGGTCATCGTTTTTTGATTTCTTGAAGACATATTTTAATTGTTAATTATGGTCCAATAAAAGTTAATTCAGAGAGAAACTTAAAACCTTGATTGGCTTAATATGCCTTCAAGGTTTTTTGACTTTAAGAACTTTATGGTTAAAACAATATCACTTTTGAATCAAAAACTCATGATGTAGCAAACTTACGAGATTGGTTGCAGTGACATATAAAAAATACAACCACACTTACTACATGGTTTATATTTGCACACGAGAATGACAAAGCAAGTAAAGCTAAAGGTGGCAACATACAAACACATAAACTTAGTAACAAAAAGGAAAGATGTGTGAGAAATATAAACAATGCTTAAATAAAATTCAGAGCTCATGAAGGTAGTACCATCATGGAGTATTGATTTTATATTTGGATTTTGAGAGAAGTACGATAAATAGGCGAGAGGACATTCTAAGATGGGTGAGGTTCCTGTTAATGTTAGAATGGAAATGCTAGAAAAAGAGAAACATGCTAGAGAAGCTCTAAAGTAGCTATAGAAGAGAGGTTGAAGAAATGAAGAAATTTGAAAAGATTATTATGGGAAAAACCATTATTATGACTGCCCAAAAGGAATTAGAACCTCAAATAGAAATTTTGTTTGCTAAATTAGAACTGGTAGACCGTAATAAATTAATTCATGGATTCTCTTTACAAGTTGGTTGGTCCGTCTATTATTTACATGAGAGAGAAACCGGGAATTTTATACTGACTTCTCCAGATTACTCTAGAAATCCATTTGAAGATACAACAAAAGATTTAACTTTAGCACTGTGGGTACAATTAGATCAAGGTCATTTTTTGAGAAAGTTAAATGTTGATGGTTTATCAATAAAATTTAGTGATAAAATCATACTTTCTAAAGGTGTATTAGAACTCGAGAAAATATATTTACAAAGAAATGGAGATGTTGAAGTAGGAGATTCAGGTTGGTATATAGGTCCTGTAGAGGATGATAATACTATAGAGTTGTATGCTTTATATGCTTATCAACTACTAAAAATTAAACCAGAGATTATACAAGTTCTTGCTTTACCAAATGACTATATGGTTGTTTTTGAGAATAATGAAATACAAGCAGTATTAAACGAAAACGATGTAGATGTTTTTAAAGACTCTTTATAGATTTTATTTATGGGAATTTTAAAAATAATTAATTCAGTTCTTGACAATGATAGTTTTGTTAAAGGAGTAAACAAATAGACTAGTAACAGATTGAAGAATGTTGTTATGGATTACCAGATGGCTTTAGGAGGAAATAAGATATGAAAAATTATGTTTCTTTGTGGTTGGGAAACTTTACCGAATTTGATGAGGTAGAAAAGTATATAGAAGTGAAATATGATGAAGATGGAGATAGTATTCCTTCAACTTTTGAAAGGGAATTTAAAATAGGCTACTATGATAGAGATTTAATAGAGAAGGATTGGATACTAGATGCTAAAGATAATATAAAAGAGCTATTAATGGGTTTTTCATATGATGCTCAGCTGATAAAGCTGTTTATGGATGTTAAATTATGTTCTAACTACAATACCATTATTTTGATTTACAACTACAATTATATTAAAGATGGTAAATCTATAAATTCAGTAAACAATTATGAATACGAACTTAATTTTGTAGGTACAGCTGAATATGTAGATTAATACTCGGAGTAATTTATTTTCCAACTATTGAACTAACCCCACTAAATTGGCTAAATAAAATTAGTGGAGCAAGTGAAAGAAGCAGTAAAAGCAAAATAACATATCATTAATAAAAACCTTGATTATCCAAACTATCAAGGTTTTTATTAATAATTTTCAAGAGCCCATAAGTTATAAATCTAATGATAAGCTATCAGTTATTTACAGAAATGCAGTGTTAAAACCTAAAAAAAACTATTAGAAGTTTGAAACGGGTGAATACAAATACTAGAAACAATATTTTAGAAATTCAATGGTAAATATATGCTATTATATATAGGTAATTAGTATTGGGAGGAGATTGTTTTGCCAAGTTTTTCAGAATCTTTTGGTATGGGATTTGATTTGTTTTGGGGTATTTTAACTGCCGATCCAGCTTTGACTTTTGGATTAATAGTGTTTTTTGGAACAGGGCTATTGTTAGTTTTTATCATTAACCTTATACAGTACAACAAAATAAAAAGATCAGGTATTTTGGAAATAGATAAGATGAAAGGAAGCCTTTTTGAGGATTATCTATATACTTTACTAAAGTCAAAAGGGTATGTAGTTAAAAAGACACCTGTCACAGGGGATTATGGTGCTGATTTAGTTTTACATGGCAATAATAAAAAAATTATCGTTCAAGCAAAAAGGTATAAAAATAAGGTAGGGATTAAAGCTGTTCAAGAAATTGCAGCTGCAAAAAGCCATTATAAAGCAGATGAGTGCTGGGTAATAACGAATAATTATTATACGAAACCTGCAAAAGGGTTAGCGACATCAAATGATGTCAAACTTGTTGACCGTGATACTCTTATAAAGTGGATGAATGAGATGAGAAAAAGCGCTTAAATACTGAAGGACTTATAAATCAGAAGGAGTATTATATGAAAGTAAGAGAAGTTCTAGAAATATTAAAGGACTTTAATCAAAATACAGAAATTAATGTACTTCTTCCGCTAGCTAATCGTCCGTATGGTGGAGGAAACTTAGAACCGATACATAGTGTTAAACATGTAGTTGATCAAGATATAAATAAGATTAAATTTAGATCCAGGCATTGGAGATGAAGGTCGTTTTCAAGCCTATTTAAATGAAAGAGAAAAGCAACATCTAGATAAGCAATTAACAATAGAGGTGTTAGTTTTTTAGATTTACACTATTCCCAAAGTGTATTTGCGGAAAATATCAGAAACAGATACAATTAAGTAGATTGCTTGATTTACTTTTATGTTTTGATTTATGTATCTAAATTTGCTGACAAGGTAAGGTGTTTACATGAAGAAACTAGTAATATTAGGCGGAGGTTACGGCGGGTTCCAGATACTGCAGGACCTATTAAATAAACAATTACCAAAAGATGTTCAAATTACTGTAATTGACCGGAATCCCTACCATTGCTTGAAGACCGAATTCTATGCTTTAGCTGCTGGAACGGTGTCTGACAGACAAGTAAGAATGACTTTTCCTAAACATGACCAAGTGGACTATGTGTGGGGGGAAGTAATTAAAATTGACAGTGATAAAGATGAAATCGTGATGGCAGACAGAACAGAGCCAGTTCCTTATGATTATTTAGTCATTGGGTTAGGTTGTGAAGACAACTATCACAATGTGGAAGGCGCAGAGCAATATTCAGAAAGTGTGCAGACTATCTCTAAAGCAAGAAGAGCGGCACTGGCAGTGAATGAATTAAAATCCTACCAGCATGTTGCCGTCATTGGTGCAGGGTTGAGCGGAGTGGAAGTGGCTTCAGAAATACGCGAAAGCCGTCCAGATTTAAACATCAGCCTTTATGACCGAGGTAAGGCAGTACTTAGTCCGTTTGCACCAAAAGTTCAACAATATGTTGAAAAATGGTTCAAAGAAAACGATGTTAATATCATTCACCAAGCTAATATCGAATACTTGGAACAAGGCGCAATCTGCAATAATGGTGTCTGTACTTCAACAGATGTAACCCTATGGACTGCCGGTGTGAGACCAAATCGGTTAGTTCGTGAGCTTCCTTTTGAAAAGGACAGATACGAAAAGGTTATTGTTAATAATTTTCATCAAGTTCCAGAAAAACCTTCTGTATATGTAGTAGGTGATTGTGCATCCTCCACTTTCTCACCAAGCGGACAATTAGCACAGCATCAAGGAGAACAAATCGCCAATATCCTCCATGATATCTTTACAGGCAGAGAACCAAAAGCACCTGGAGAAATCAAACTAAGAGGAACATTAGGATCACTAGGCAAAAATGATGGTTTCGGCAACATGTTTGAAAAATCATTCACAGGACTTTTGCCAAGACTCGCAAAAAGCGGAGTGCTGTGGCTGCATAAGAGACATTAATAGTGAATATAAATTAGAGGGAAAGCATCTGCGCTTTGCCTCTTTTTTTAAGCTTTTGTAAAGCTTCTATGAAGAGAAAGGTATTTAAGAATCCTCCACCGAATTATTGGTATAAAGTAAGGGGTCAATATATTGAAAAAAGGAGATGCAATCATGCAAGATAGACAATTTTTATTTCAAGTTTGGCGTTGGATTGATCAGGCACAAAGAGTAAACGAGAATGCTAACGGGAAGAAAATTGTAGCACTGCCATTAAACGAATGGGAAGAGCTAAGAGCAGAAATGTTAGAAATCATTAATGAAATGAATGGACCAGTAACGAATGAAGAGGCTTTAGAAGTCCGTTAATACATATAAAAACTATCAGGCATCCAAGTGGATGCCTTTTTGCATGATTCAAAATAAAATGAGCTGGCCAATTGACCAACTCATAAGTAATTAATGGTTTGTCGTGTAATTACGCCCAGCTTCCAAGCTTGTTCTGCTATTATTAAGAATACTGATGCTGATTAGACCTGATATACCAACTAGAATAAAGATAAATCTGGACATCCCAGCATCCTCCCCACCAAAGATTGCTGCAACAAGATCAAATTGGAAGAAGCCGATTAAGCCCCAGTTGATGGCGCCGATGATGCTTAGAATTAGGGTGATTTTTTGGAGAATGGATAAAGACATTAATAGGACCTCCTATGAAAAGTTTTAAGTTCTTATACTATGTATATACACTTTTTTGAGAAGCTTGAAACAGCTAACAGGTCCAATAAACCTTCAAAACGCCTGATAATTTATTGTAATAACATACAGAAAGAGATATTCTATAAATACTTAATAGTTTTATACAAGGAAGGATCAAATATGGAAAAAACAATCGCAACACTACAAAAGGTACAACAATCAGCAGTGAAATTAGAAACAGTTCTTCATGAACTATGGAGCCTTGTCGGAGAACTGGAAGAAGATGCCCAATTCATTGAACTGATGGAAAAAGCGAAAAAGAAAGGTTCAGATAAAAGCTTAGCTGAATTAAGTGGACTGATAAATCAACTTGAAAACGGGCTTGGACAAATACCGGAAGACGGGACAGTGGCAATTGATTTGGAGGATCATTTAGAGGAGATTATTGAGTGGGTTAAGAATAATAAATAAAATAAACCGTATATACTTTCATTTTATATATCTTTCGTTTATTAAGGATATATAAATTATATACGACTTTCTATTGTTAGTGGTAATAATAGAAGTAGAGACCTCCTTTTTGGAGGTTTTTATTATATTTATATAGAACTTAGTAAAGAAATAAACTCATAGGAGTATGGGAAAATGGATTTAGGTGCTATCTACAAACTAGTCGAAACAGAATTTAAAGTGATTCAAAGTGAAAAAGATGTGGTTTGTGTTGCTCCGATAAGTGGAGAAAGCTATCCTGAAATTACTGTTAAATTAACATTCAATAAAGTAAGTAATCACTATGTGCTATATGAAGTTGTTAGAGGAAAAGAATACAAAGTAGATGTATTTTCAGATGAATATAACTCTGTATTGGCATTATATATCTTTTCGAAAAGTAAGTTAGAAGTTAGAAAATATGATGTAAACGTTGAAAATGAAATTGAGGGTGCAGACTCCTTAAATTATGTGCAAAAGACTCTCAAAACCCATTCAGATGAAAAGTGTTATTCTTTTTTAGAAGTAAAGCCAGATCGAATAATATTAGAAAACACAAATGATAGATATAATGTTTTATTTTTAGGGAAAAATGACTCTAAGATTTATATAGATAAATCTAGGGAATTGAATAGTGCCGCCATAGTTTTATATCATTTTTCTTGCAAATTAAGCCAATTTTATGAACTTATTAATAAGCTTGAAATAAAAACGGATTCTGATTTTATAGATAACCTAAAAGAATTATATCTTTTAGGTTAAGAAATGCAAATATATATGTTACAGAACAAATTTCTAAAACTGAGTGTTTATCCATCAGGCCTTTGTAAACACTATGCAAACTAGTAGAGTACAGAATTATATGAACCATAACAGGATTGTGTAGGCACAGTATACTATAAACTGGTGCATTACTAGAATGCGATGGAAGCCCCATATACTACTACAAGGATGACACCCCTGAATGGATAATAGAGACACGAGAGGTTCCGAGTAGATAGGAGAATAAAAATGGATAAGAAAAAGCAGTTAATTGACCAAATAAAAGTAGTGATAAATAAATTAGAAGAAGAGTATGCTAAAGATATAAATAGTGGTGTTTTGAAGCTTCTATATTCAAGATATAAGAAGGCGTTAGAAATATTAGAAAATAATGAGGATATTAAAAGAATAAATATTTTAGGTGGTGTACGAACATATATGGATAGCTATAATGACTATCAAAACACACTTTTAGGAGAATTGCATAAGGCTGAAAAGCTAATAAAAGAATTATGATGAAAGTATTTGTTGATATTTTGCTAAACCATTAATAGATTGATCGCATAGTAAAAGTTAGAAAGATTAATGCAATTAAAAAAGGGAAGGCTCATAAATTTCAAGAGCCTTCCCTTTTTTATTTTCAATGGATAGCTAGAGTTGTTAAAAATGGTCAGTCGATATGATTATCTTGATGCATGTAATTCAGTTAATTCGAAAAAATATATTTGTATTTTCAAATTATAAAAATTGTATTTACAAATTTTAATAAAGCGCTTACACTAATGGTGTAAATATTTGAAATAAATGGAGGGTGAAAAATGGCAGACAGGTTAAAAGACGGTTTTTTATGGGGCAATTCTGTTTCTAGTATGCAGACGGAAGGAGCTTGGAATGTAGGCGGTAAGGGATTATCGGTTTATGACACTCGTGAAGCTTCTGAGTTTGCATCAGATTGGAAAGTAGCAACAGACAGTTATAACCGCTATGAAGAGGATTTTGATTTTATGCAGCAGCTCGGCATGAATTGTTATCGCTTTCAAATTTCCTGGAGCAGGGTTAATCCATCTGGTGACGGTGCTTTCAACGAAGAAGGAATCGCATTCTATGACAAATTTATTGATGGATTAATTGCACGTGGAATTGAACCGATGATTTGTCTTTATCATTTTGATATGCCGCTTCATTTGGCTGAAAAGTATAATGGTTTTGTCAGCCGGGAAGTGATGGATGCCTTTGTCCGGTATGGAAAGGAAATGGTTGACCGCTTTGCTCATAAGGTAAAGTATTGGATCACTTTTAATGAACAAAACCTCTATCATATTCCTGAAGCATTCAGAATCAGCGGCTATTTAAGCGGCGAGAAAACATTGGATGAGCTTTATAAAATTCAGCATCATGTTATGATGTCACACGCTAAGGTTGCCAACTATATTCATGATAATCATGAAAATACATTAATCGGCGGCATGCTTGCTTATATGGAAGTCTATCCAGCCACCTGCAAACCAAAAGATATCCTCTATGCCAGAAAGGTTGACGAATTTTTCAACCATAACCTCCTAGAAGCATTTACATTCGGAAAATATTCAAGAGAAGTTTTGACCTATGTCGAGCGTGAGAACATTGATATGGGCATTCAAGCAGAAGATTTAGAAGAGCTGTCCAAACTTCGAAGCGACTTCTTATCCTTTAGCTATTATGCCAGCACTACGATCAACACTGACTTGGTTCCAGAGGGAACAGCAGTCAATTATTATATGCATCATGGCAAACAAGATAATCCGTATCTAGAGACAACGGAATGGAATTGGCAGATTGACCCGCTTGGATTCCGTGACGTCATAAATAAGATGTATGACCGCTACAAATTACCAGTTTTCCCGATTGAAAATGGCATCGGTGTGATTGAATCATGGGATGGTCAAAACGAAATCCAGGATGATTACCGCATCGCCTATCATAAGGAACATTTCCAAGCCATGAAAGACGCGATTTTTATTGATGGAGTCGATGTGATTGGATATTTGGGCTGGGGATTAATAGATATTCTAAGCTCGCAAGGTGATATGCGCAAACGCTATGGTGTAGTGTATGTCAATCGAGAAAACCATGATTTGAAAGATATGAAACGTGTACCGAAGAAAAGCTTTTGGTGGCTACAGAAAGTGATCAGCAGCAACGGGGAAGACCTCGAGCCATTGGAGAACAAAGTGAATCAATAAAAATAACGAGAAGGTGAAATGGTATGAGTAAAGGTCAAAGTGACACTGCTGAAAAACTGTCGTTTATTGATAAATTCACCATGTTTGCCGCCAAATTAGGCGGCCAGATTCATCTAAGATCCTTAAGAGATGCATTTGCAGTCATCATGCCGCTGTTTATTTTAGCAGGGGTAGCAGTGCTGGTTAATAACGTCATCTTTCCATGGTTTTTTGAAGGAAATACACTAGCAAATGCCCAATACTGGGGAACCACCATCACTAATGGTACTTTAAATATTGCCGGCCTTTTGCTTGCTCCAATGATTGCTTACAGCTTATCAAGAAATCGGAACTTTAAGGATCCCTTGGCATCTGCAGCAATTGCGTTAGCAACACTGGTCATAATGATGCCCAATACCGTTTCGCTGACTCCAGTCGGCGAAGATAAAGCAGTTGATATTACAGGCGTTCTGACATTCGGTAACCTTGGAACAACAGGGATGTTTGCTGGAATTATAATCGGCTTGGTAGCGACTGAAATCTTTATTAAAGTTTCTAGTATTAAGAAGCTGGCAATTAGTCTAGGGGACAATATTCCTCCAGCTGTGAGTAAATCGTTTAATGTCATGATTCCCGCCATCTTGGTATTATCCTTATTTGGTGTGATCTCATTAATTTTAGCAGTAGCATTTGACACTAACTTAATTTCGTTAATTTCCAATATGATTCAAGAGCCATTACGAAAAATTAATACGAGCTTGATAGGGACAGTAGTCATTTACAGTATTGGAAACTTCCTGTTTTCTATCGGCATTCATCAAACAGTTGTAAATGGCGCATTACTCGATCCGCTGCTACTGGCCAATATGAATGAAAATATGCTTGCTTATGCAAATAACGAGGCAATCCCACATATTATCAACAGCTCTTTTGTGCATACATTTGGCATGATTGGCGGTACTGGTAGTACAATTTCATTGATTCTCGCTATATTCCTATTTGGAAAAAGCAAGCCAGGAAAGGATATCGCCAAGCTAGCTACAGGACCAGGACTGTTCAATATTAATGAGCCAGTTATTTTTGGCTATCCAATTGTCTTCAATATTCCAATGATGATACCATTTGTACTCTTGCCAGCCATTGGCATCATCGTCACTTATTTTGCCACAGCTGTCGGGTTCATCAGCAAGACGGTCGTTTATATTCCATGGACAACACCGCCGCTGTTAAGCGCGTATCTGGCAACAGCAGGCGATTGGAAGGCTGTACTTCTGCAGGCTGTGATTATCATCGGTGGTGCTTTCCTATACCTGCCATTTATGAGAATAAGTGAACGGGTCAGCCAGATGAGCAACGACAAAGCAGCATAAAATACTTTAGGTATCTGTATTAATCATGTTATGATACTAATATAGGGAAATCGACCAATAATTGGCGATTTCCTTTTTTTAAAAAGCAAGCCAATGCCTTTCTAAATAATAAATTCATTCTTTGAGGTGTAAAAAATGGTCAAGTATAAAGATATTGCCGAACAAATTCGAAATAGAATCATCAACAATGAATATGATGCATCAAAACCCCTTCCAGATCAGGAAAGGTTGGCAAAAGAATTTGGCACGAGCAGAGTGACTATTATAAAAGCCTTAAATTTATTATCAATCGAAGGCTTAATATACAGTAAACAAGGATCTGGAACATTTATCAGAAAAAACGCCTTACAAATGTCCAAGCTCGATTCAAGGGCAGATGAATACGTAGGAGTAACAGAACAAATAAAAGGCAACGGTACGATTTCAAGCGTTATTATCACATTCAACGTTCGCTTTCCAAACGAAGACGAATGCGAAAAACTGATGATCTCCAAAAGCCAGCCTATATATGATATTATCCGCTTCAGACTGTTAAATAAAGAACCATTCTTAATCGAGCATACAATAATGCCAGTGCACGTAATCCCAAATATAACAGAAGAAATTCTCCAAAAATCCATCTATCATTACATAAAAAACGACCTAGGCTTAACAATGCTCGGAGCCAACAGGCGCATCCGCGCAGACCAGCCAGATGAATTGGATCAGCAATATTTAAAGTGTACAGAACGAGATCCTGTCCTTGAAGTGATACAAGTGGTTTATTTGGATAATGGAGTTCCGTTTGAATATTCAAGAACTCGGCATCGGTATGATATGGGGGATATTTTGGTGGTGGATATGAAGTATAAGAATTGATCATTAAAGTGATTCGAGTTTTTCGAAATTATTATAATAATGTAATTAAATTAACGTATAGTATACAGTTATACAAATTCTTGCCGAGTAATTATTTCAGAAAAGGAGTAAAGAACAAATACACCTATTTCTCCTAATTGTCACACCAAAAAAACATTTATGATTTATTAACAAAATTACCGAATATTCTTGAATACAATTTAAACGATGATGAAGGATTAGAGGGATTGAGAAATATACGGTAGGTAACTTAAATTATAGCTTTCTTGATTTTAGCCATATGTGGACAAAGTATAGTGGCATACAACCTTTGAATGGATTAAAGTAATTCACTTGGATATTAGAAAATATCCTGGTCCATTCTCCGATGTAGAGATAGATTTTGAAACCCTGACTATGAAAAATATTACGAGATGTATGGGTGAATCTGATAAAACAAAAGCTATTATTCCGTTGACAGAAGAGAAGTTAGATTGGTTTCACTCAGAATTTATTCATTGGGATTTTGTCAACTGGATCGAAGAATATTATTAATATGGTTTGGATCGAACTCAATGAAATGTTAGGATCCAATACGACACATATTGCGAAATAAATACAGGAAGTAATTACTTTCCTAAAGAGTGGACAAAATTCCGTAAAGCAGTTACTGATTTAAACAGTACTAATATTTATTAAATTACTTAGAAACATGAAGCGGATAGATTTTGGGAAGTTCGATTACTATTTCTAAGGATAGAAAAATATTATAGAAAAAAACTTATTGGAATGAGGACCATGCTTTCTCTAGAACAGGAGTGAGAGATATTAAATTCATATTCGTAATTTGGAAATAAAATTAGCGATGACAGATACAACTATAAGTATAGAAATAAAAATAAAAAAATGGCACGCAAATTGTCCATGTAGTTAATAGCTATATAAGTAGTAAGGAGAAATATAATTCTTAAAAAATATGAAATAGTCAATAGAAGTTGGTTTACCATTAAGGAGTTGAATGAAGAGGAAATCAGAACAAAATGTATTGGTTTTTGGTAACCCTTTTTTGGTACATCCATAATATGCTATTCAATTTTCCCATAGTATATATTTATTTTTCTAGTTTAAATGCTTTTACCAAATATATAACCCAATAGGTTTACCTTTCAATCACCTCTTGAATTGACTCCATAAATTTAGTCATTGTTATTTTATAAGGCAGTTTCCAGGGCATAAGTTCGATTTTTAATTGGACTTATGCCCTTTTATTTTAACTTAATTCGAGTGTGATTGTAGCAATAAAACTAGCCTTCCAAATCTTGTTTAAAATGGTCCATACTTTAAAATTATGCAGATAGTTTTTTTGAAACCTTCATTATATTTTTGGCTTTGTTATTAAGTTCCATACGGACACATCATTCCATGAAGTGCATTGTAAGGACTTAACTAAGTTGTGTACATAAAACTATACTAACACCAATTTGTTAAATCGAGAAAAGATATAATTCAGGGGACTTTATGTAATGGATTAAAAATTTCAAGCGTATTAGAAACAAATTTATTGGAGAATAAGCAAACCTTTGGCTGGTCCCCTTAATAAATTGCTTAAAAACGATCTGATATAAAAATAAAATTATTGAACTAAGTTCCCCAATAAATTTAATATTATATTGATTCGTTTCCTATATATTTCTTCCTCTAGCTTATATATAATTAATCTGCCAATAACTTTCCTACATCATCTTCCGAATCCAGAATATGAATCTTTCTAAGGCATGGTGGATCAAGTGCCACTGTAATATAAATATTATATTCGCCACCTCTATCTAACCATTTATTGTGATGACTTTCTAAGTAAAATCTCCCTTTTTTATCAAGAAAAGGTGCTGGGTTTTAACTGAGGTGGCAAACACCTTTAGCCCTACGTTTGAACATTTCAGAAACATACGGGTCATGATCAAAAGTATTTGTAAGTTGTATAGCGTTGACCTATCTGATCAGCATTTTTAGCTCGATTATAAAGTGTTTTGTCATTAAATTTTTGAGCCTCTTTCTCTTTAGCTGCTTCTTTAATCCTTTATAAATCCTCTGATATAATGAACTTATTTTCCTACAACACGTAGTATTTTTCGGCCTGCTTGAACCTCCGTAAAAGGATTCTGCACAAGTTCAACTTTTTCCTTTAAAACATGTTTGCCTGTTTTAAATGTTTAAAACAAATAAACGTAAATACCATTCGATCTGGATTCATTTAAGGTTTTATTTTGGACAATATAAATGTCTTGAGTTCCTTCTTGACCAATTCCGGTATATAAAAGTATTTCTTCCCCATCCTCATTTATTATCCACTTATCTTCATAAATGCCTTTAGTATGATCCGAAAAGATTAATGCGTGTTAGTTGGAAGAGGACGCCACATCCCTCCTTGTATTGAACATTTAAATGCTTTAGCATTTCATTAATATGATAAACCTTTCTAAAGATCAAGTCATAAATACCACGTTGTTGATCTTCTATCCAAACTTTTATTTCTTCAATATCATAACGTTTTGATTTTCCTATTTGATTAACGGGTAGGCCATCCTTTTCCGTTCGGTGTAATGTTGAACGAGATATTAAAAGTTCATCTTGTAGTTGTTATGAATCTATTAATAAATATAACTATCCTATTAAATGTTTCTTACTAATGTTTCTAAGATAACTTTATTGTTGTTTCAGTATAAGCTTTGAGATACTGATAAAGAGTAATTGAATTATTAATTTTTAATAATAGTATTCAATTGGTTTAATCTAAATAGTTATCATATTTTTCATGATTATACTAAAAAAAGTAATAATTAATTTTTAGTTTAAATACTTTTCCATACTCTGAAAAGATGCATCCTTTTTGGTTTAGTATTATTAATTAGTCCAACATACGTTTTGTTTCCCAATCTAAGGTATAAGGTAGTAATAAGGATAGTCTTTGGTAATGCTATCTTAATTTGTTGAAATACTTTACTATTATTTTAAACAAATTAGTGATTCTACAGTTAACAGCCACTTTTTAGTAATATACTGAGACACTATTATTTGTATATATTTTGGATTTATTGTGTATGATGCAATGTAGAATTAGATCATTCTATATAATAAATAATGAGATATAATAATCGATTATGAGTATATCTCTAAAGATATTTGGGTATATCTCCTGTATATCTATGCTATATCTACACTATATCTCAGTACAAAAATGTGATATCACTTAATTTAACAGGAAACGTAATAGGAATGGGTATTTGTAATACTTTTTTTGAAAGTGATATCATACTTCCTTATGCTCTTTAATAAAAAATGGATTTTTTATTAAAATTTTTCAAAAGACATAAATTATTAGTTAGGAAGTAAGTTATATAATTGTGTGCTTTTAAGAATCTACTCAGATCTTTTTCTGAAGTTTTTTTCGCTACTTTCTTTTGTACAATACTTACGGAAGCTATAAAAAGTATATGGCGGGATGACCATGGATGATAGGATTAAAGCACCTTATTAGGATAAGTTACTAATCTGAATGTTCTTGGGAAATATTTATTATTTAATGTTGTACCTTGACTTATAGAAACTGATATAAAAGATATTCCTATCATAATTAGTTATAGCCACTCAAACGCTAACTTGAAGTGAAGTAATATCCTAATAAACTGGTTAAGTATTTGGAACAGCAGCAAAAAAACAATGTTAAATATATTATACAAATTCTTAGTAAAAGACTAATAACAAAAAAGTACATTAAAAAATAAATAATAGTAATAAGAAAATGAATCGGATAACTACAGTAAATATAAGGCTAGTATAATAAACATATTAAACTAAAGGAGCTTGGGATTTTACCAGGTAAAGCAGAACTTTTTCAACCGAATTTAAACTTCCAATTAGTAAAGCAATGGTAAGTAATAAAGGTCCCGTAGTGATATTTTCGAAAATAAAAAATAAAATCTTACGCTTTAAATCATTGGATTAACACTATTGCCTCTCTAACACTACTCGCATTTGAATTGAATGATTTATTTGAATTCACGAGAAACTAGGTAACTTAACGCCATTGGAATTCAAAAAATTGGCCTTTATAAAGTTGTCCATTTTTTGGTGTTAATATTTTAAAATGGTAACTATTAAAAAAGAAAGGAAATGCTTTAAGTGGAAGGTTTTCTATAACTAATACCATATAATAAAGAATAGCGAATTAACATTGTTTTAATTTTGGGTATTTTTATTCTTATATTTCTAAGATGGTTAAATATGAGTAATTATTATAAAAATGAATAGCATCATGCTATTATAGAAATCATATTATGAATGATCTGCGATCTGCAAATTATAACTCAAAATGCTGAAAATGGATTTTAAATTCATTTTTGCCCATATTATTATCAATTAGAAGTGATTAAGCCAATATTCTACTTTGTTTTCCTATGGCTACTTCTTATAAATAAATAAGGAATATATTTTACGCTGAACTTGTGTAAACTACTCCTTAACAGCATTCTAGAAAATTAAAAATAAATATCTTACGAGGGTCCCTGAATAGTAATATAAGGGTAGGGTTCTATTAAGTTTTTAGTTTTAATGATATTAGGAAATGAGTACTACTTTGTTTTCTGCCTTTTGCTGATATGGAAGAAGGTTTAATAAAAACATTCCAATATAAACTATATTTCTCTGAGAATAGATGTAGACAATAACAGTAACATTTAATGAAGATATATATATTAAGTGAAGAAATTCATGTGGATTTTTCACTTGAATTACTTATTATTTTACTTTAATGATTTAATAATTGTATTTGTCATAATAGAAGATGAACGAATGAGATAAGAAATACAAATTTAGTACTTTGAAAAAACTCCTAACTCTATCATGTAGAATGCAACAACCTAGAAAAAATAATGTTAATTTAGTAATCAGTAAAGTTGCAAAGAGAAATTGAAAAATAAAGCAAATATCATTTAGTATTAATATTATGCCTCTATTCATAGTTTAATTTAGTCACCATCTGAAGATCAAGAGTTGAACTTGAAACACGTATAAGCTACAAAAAGTAATGTCATTAAATGACTGACAGCCTCCAAAATGAATCCCATTACCTCCGCTTAATAAACATATTTATGATAACCACTATGCTTTAGATATTTTTTATATTTTATCAGATACTACTTGAGAAAAAATGAATGGTAATATGTTTTTAAAAAGCAACTTACTATTATTTAAAAAAATTTTGCAAACATTTTATAACACTTCGTGAGATTAACTTATAGCTATAAACGATTATTCCAAACTAGAACACTATAGGAAACTCAAAGCTTAGTGTGAAAGTTAAACTTATTTAATCAATAAACCTTGAGGGATAGTGTGAATTTTAAAAATAGAAGAACTGTAATCCAGTACCTTCTAAATGTAAAGAGTTAGTCAATATACTATTCTAAAGAAACCTATACACTTTTTTTACCTGCGTATTATTTCCGACGTATAAGACATCAGCTCACGCCTAATACGAGACACATTCACAGGTTAAAAAGATAAGATACAATCACTACAAACAGATAATTTGAAGTGGACAACTAGAGAAAATGAATACCTAATTAGAGAAGAGGTACCAATTCATTTTAATCACGATAATGAAGGGGAAGGTACAGAATGAAGTTGTACTATAAAGAAGAGTACCTAGGTGACATTCATGATGCCAATAGAGAAGGTGCTTGGGTATATGGAACATTCAAACCTGCAGCAAACATCGAAAAAATTAAAACAATCTTAGAAACTTTTACGAAGGAAGACCATGAGTTTGCAGTAGACCAATTTAATGCAGAATGGTTAGATGAAAGTAACTGGTTTATTGCTGATGAACAGGGTGATAAAAAAGAAATTGAGATTCCTGCTGTTTATCCAGATGGTGAAATAAATTGGCGTTGGAGATAAGACTGAATAGTGAAGGAGTTGCTGTTGGCGGCTTTTAATACTTGAAAAATTACGAAAGACTATGCAGTAGTGAAGTTGAGTGATTGGTAGGGAATTACTATGGAAAAACACATATTTAGCCACTTATCAGATGAAGAAAAAGTACTCTTTTTTATTCTGTTATCAAAAGAAATTTTAAGCGACTTTTCACAAAATGCCCTTTTAAAAAGTTTGGAATGGGTAAAAACCAAACAAGAAATGGGTTATGAACTTTATAATCTATTGGATGATGAAGAGAATGGAATCACAATTATTCATGAGATGTCCGAAAATGGGAAAGAAAGTGCTGCGTGGAATTGTATTATTGACACAGTTGCTTATACAAGTCGAAAAGCAATGGAAAAGGAGGGTGTAGAATACTTTCCAGAACCAATTGCCCTAGTGGATGATACACTAGTGGAACATTTTATTAGCTCTATTAAACAAGTTAAAGGTGATTCGGGTGATTCTACTCTGCTTATAAAGAAAACGTTCGAGCAACTTTTATCAATTTTAGATTAAGCGTAATATTTATTAATTTATATGTTTATTAGGCTGCTGATAGCAATGGACTAAGACATTTTTTAGATAACACTCCTAAAAAGGTGCAGACGAGGTACGAAGTAGGTTATTAGGGCAACGACCTTCTAGAGCTATTATATTTTAATTGCATATTGTGATAATTTCAGCTGGAAAACAAATTAAATGAAAGGAGCGTACAATGGTAGATAATTTAAAATCATTAGATACAGCTAAACAGGTTGCGTTTTTATTAGGATTAAGTGAAACAGTAGTTGATATTTTAAAAACTTCTCCCAATTATGATTCTGTAACCAATGCTTTAAAAGTGGCATGGGAATGGTTAGAAGAGAAAAAGCACACAGGAGAGGATATCTATTACCTGTTAGACGATGGAACAGAAGAAAAAGGTCTTTTTATGCAAATGCAAGTTGAAGTAGATAAGAAAAATGAATTAGTATTTGGCTGTATTGTAGATGCTGTTTCTTTTGTGTGTTGGAAAGCATATCAAAATAAGGGTGTAGAATATTTGCCAACCCCAATTGAGAATGTTGATGAGGGAATTGTACAGCAATTTCTAGAGGGATATTTCCTAATAGATGAAAATAATAAAAAAAATGCAGAAAGTTTACTTGAAAGAGTTGAACTTCTTTGTAATGAGATATAGTTATGATGTTTATAGAAGTTGTGGATAATGAAGTAAATCCTATGAAGAAATAGAGCAGTATTCTATTTAATGTATAGGGGACAAAGGATTATTTTGTTGATTTATGTATTTTAAAAGCGCTACAAAACATTAAATTATGAGCAAATGACAGCATTTTTAATGTTGTGTACACAGTTAATTGAGTCTATAACTATTAAAAATGTAAATAACATTTGATGATGAATAAATTTGGTTTTGTTAAGTATTGAAATCTGGATATAAAGAAGGAGTGATTAGTAAGAACTTATGAAAAATAAATCTAAATTTATAATGAATTTTATCCTAATAATCCTATATGTCGTTGTTTCAATCTTTGTATTAGTAGTTTACGCAATTAAAGATGATTTGTCAGAGGTTTATAAAGCTTTCATTCCTCTAGCTATTACAGGCATAGCATGTTTCATATTGAATAATAGTAAAGAGAAAGATACTAAAGAAGAAATTTAGGGGAGTTCCTAACTAAAGGTACTTCTCTTTCTTATATATTGATTCACTTAATTATTCGAGAATGAAAGAAGGTACTGACCCCAGTACCTTCTAAACTAACAATTAACACTAATCTAAAGAAACCCAAACACTCTTAACCTCTGTATAATTCTCCAATGCATAAGACCCCATCTCACGTCCAATGCCAGACTGCTTATACCCTCCAAACGGAGAAGCAGCATCGAATGTATTATAACAATTCACCCAAACTGTTCCGGCTCTAAGCTTACTCGCAATATAATGTGCTTTCCCAACATTCTGCGTCCACACACCCGCTGCCAAGCCATACTCACTGCTATTAGCTCGGTTGATTAACTCATCCAAATCATCATATGGCATCGCTGAAATAACCGGCCCAAAGATCTCTTCCTTCGCAATCGTCATTTCATCTCGCACATCAGCAAATATTGTAGGTGAAACGAAGTAACCCTGCTCCTGTGGTTTATTACCGCCGACTACAAGCTGTGCACCTTCATTCAACCCTTTTTCAATATAACCAAGTACGCGATTCTGCTGCTCAACAGAAACAAGCGGACCGATTTCTGTATCTGCATGAATACCAGCGCCTTGTTGAATATTTTTAGCATGGGATGCCATATCAGCAACCACATTATCGAAGTGTTTCTTTTGGATAAACACGCGGGAACCTGCACAGCAAACTTGGCCTTGGTTAAACATAACCCCGTTTAGGGCACCAGGAATTGCCTTTGATAAATCAGCATCAGGCAAGATAATATTCGGTGATTTACCGCCTAGCTCCAATGTAACACGTTTTAATGTTTTAGAGGCATTTGCCATAATTAGTTTTCCGACTTCAGTCGAACCGGTAAAGGCAATTTTATCTACTAATGGATGATCTACTAGCGGCTGGCCAGCTGTTTCGCCGAAGCCTGGGACGATGTTGACGACTCCTTCTGGGAAGCCGGCTTGTTGGATTAATTCTGCGAGGTAAAGGGCTGACAGTGGTGTTTGTTCAGCTGGTTTTAGGACGACGGTACAGCCTGTTGCGAGTGCGGCGCCGAGCTTCCACATGGCCATTAGGAGCGGGAAGTTCCATGGAATGATTTGCCCGACAACTCCGACTGCTTCATGGCGTGTGTAGTTTAGGAATGGTCCGCTGACTGGGATTGTCTGGCCGACGATTTTTGTGGACCAGCCTGCGTAGTAGCGCATATGCTCGACTGCCAGCGGGATATCGGCATTGGTTGTTTCGCGGATTGGTTTGCCGTTATCTAATGTTTCGAGCTGGGCTAGCTCGGCGCTGTTTTCTTCCATTAAATCTGCGAGTTTGTACATGAGGCGGCTTCTCTCTGATGCACTGATTTTGGACCATGGGCCTTCATCGAATGCTTTGCGGGCTGCTTTGACGGCACGGTCGATGTCTTCTGGGCCTGCTTCGAAAACAGTTGCTAAAACCTCTCCAGTTGCCGGGTTGTATGTATCGAAGGTTTTTTGTGAGGTGCTTTCAACAAATTCACCGTTAATAAATAGTTTTTTCTGGCCGTTTAGGAATCTTTCCACCTTTTCTTTTAGCACTCCAGATAATTGAGTCATCTAACTCCTCCTTATTTTTTTGGAATCGCTTACAAAAGTAATGTTAACACTGTGAAAATAAGGAAACAACACTTATTTATATAAAAATTCTGATAATATTTGACAAAAACAAGCATTTCCTTGTAAGTTAACAGATAAATATCTACATATTTCAACATAATAAAAGTCATTGAAGGTTAAAAGCTTCAATGACCTTGTGATTCATCAATCTGTTCTTCAAAAAAACCAACGAGAAAATCGAATAGTGACTTCTCCACATTGGTAAACGAATGCCCGCTTGGAAAACATAAATAAATCGTCCGTTTACATTCAGGTTCCCTTATATGCAGCAGTTTAAGTGGATCCTGCCTGACATTTTTCCACAGGATTGAAGGGATGAAGGAGATGCCTAATCCTTCTTGAATTAGTCCTCTAACTGTAGCTGGATCATCACTTTCGAAAATAATATCTGGTTCGTAATGGACTTGTTCAAAAAATTTATTGGTTGTGTGCCGCAATGGTTTTCCACTCGTTAAGCTGATAAACTTTTCTTTTTCTAAGTCCTTTAAAGAAACAGAGTCTAAATGGCTTAGCGGATGGGAGATAGGAACACCCAGTAATATTTCTTCTTCCAGTAAGACGATATGCTCGTTACCTTCTAATGGCTCAGATGTGATGGCAAAATTATAGGAAATACTTTTATTTGTATGCTGTGTTAGATTAAAGCGTGTTTTTGGAAACTTAGTTCGAAACTGCTGAAGTAGCTTCGGCAGCAGCATCGAACCGACTGTTACATAAAGGGTAATCGTATCCATTTGCCCATTTTTTATGTCTTTCATTTCTGAAACGCCTTGTTCAAGGGCATAGAGTGATAGATTTACCCATTTTAGAAACTTTTCACCCGCTGAATTGAGAAAGATATTTTTTCCTTTTCGATCAAACAGCTGCATATCTAGTTCTGTCTCAAGCCTGCGAATCATTTTACTGAGGGCAGGCTGTGATATTAATAGTTCATTGGCAGCATGGGTGATATTCTCATGCTTTGCTGTTACTTGGAAATATCTTAACTGCAGTAAATCCATATGTAATAATCTCCTTATAACCATTTGGTTATTAATAGTGGCCGAAAATATATTTTTATTTTTTATTGAAACACATTAAAATAAAGATTGTAAAGAATTGTATAAACTTTTAGGAGCGAAAAGCATGAAAATTGTCTTTACCTTTCCAGGGCAAGGAGAACAAGTTCCTGGAATGCTGAGTGATGTGCCAGACTATGTGAATCAGGTGAAAGAGAGTATCGGAATTACTTTGTGTGATGATAAGGAGGCTTTTCAGTCGACTTTTTGGGTGCAGTTAGCTTTATTTGTGAAAGGAGTAGCTGCTGCGAGAGAGTTAATGGAGAAAGGGATTACTCCGCAGTTTGTTGCTGGACATTCGATTGGTGCATTTGCGGCAGCGGTTATTGCTGGTGTATTGACTTTTGACGATGCTATTAAACTAGTATATCAGCGGGCAAAACGAACGGAGGAAGCATATCCAGAAGGTTATGGAATGGGTGTAATCAGCGGACTTACGGAGCGTGAAGTGAAAAAGGCAGTTGAACTTTCACATACGCAAGCATCACCTGTGTTTCTTTCCAATCTTAACTCAGAACTGCAGATTGCCGTTTCTGGAACTCTGAAAGGAATACATACAGCATTCAAACATGCGCAAGATCTTGGTGCCAGAAAAACAACAATGCTTAAAGTAGCAATCCCATCACACTGTCCATTAATGGCTGATGTTTCACGAGAACTGCTGGAGTTAGTAGGTACATTTACTTTAAATAATCCGAAAATTCCTTATTTGGCAAATCACACTGGAAGAGTTATAAGACAAAAAGATAAAATCGCAGAAGACTTGGCTTTAAATGTAGCCTATCCTGTGCGCTGGCATGACATGGCTGAGATATGTGTTGAGTCTGGTGCGGATACTTTTGTTGAAATGCCGCCTGGTAATGTATTAACGAATCTTGTTAAGCAAGCACATGGAACAACACGGCAAATCGCTGTCGATAAAGTCGGTCTGGAAGCAACATGTTATTTAATTAATAAATGGAAGGAGCAAGCAGAGTGAATAAATGGACGCAAAAGCGTGATAAAAAACGAGCGAAATTAGATAAAGCAAGCCGCTTGCTGGACGGAAAATTTGTAGACACCTCTCGGATTGTAGAGCTGATGGAATTACTGATTGAACCAGGCTCAAGAGTAGTGTTAGAAGGAGATAATCAAAAGCAGGCGTCATTCCTGTCTAAAAAACTGTTAGAAGTAGACCCTGCCAAGGTAAATGAGCTGCATATGATCATGTCGAGCATCTCAATGCCTGAACATTTAGATATATTTGAATACGAAATCGCTTCAAAAATCGATTTTTCCTACTCTGGTTCGCAAAGCTTGCGTGTTGCACAAATGATTGAAGATGGAACGTTAAAGCTTGGCGATATACATACCTATTTAGAGTTATTTGGACGTCTGTTTATTGATTTAATCCCGGATGTTGTTTTAGTTGCGGCAGATAAAGCAGATAAGGACGGAAACTTGTATACAGGTAATAATACAGAAGAGACACCAACGATTGTAGAAGCAGCTGCCTTTAAAGATGGCATTGTTATTGTGCAGGTTAATGACATTGTGGATGAATTGCCTCGTGTTGATATACCAGGGTCATGGGTTGATGTGGTAGTAAAAGCTGATAAGCCATATGTCATTGAAGCGCTTTTCACACGAGATCCGCAAAACATTACCGAATTACAAGTGCTGATGGGCATGATGGCCATTAAGGGGGTATATGGAAAACATAATGTCCAGTCTTTAAATCATGGGATTGGCTTTAATACAGCTGCCATCGAGCTGTTGCTGCCTACATACGGGGAACAGCTCGGTTTAAAAGGAAAAATTGCTAGACATTGGGCGTTAAATCCTCATCCAACATTAATACCGGCAATTGAAAGCGGCTGGGTCGAAAGTGTGCACAGCTTTGGCAGTGAAGTCGGCATGGAGAACTATATTGCAGCTCGACCTGATATCTTTTTCGTCGGCCAAGATGGTTCGATGCGCTCTAACCGTGCATTATGCCAAGTTGCAGGACAATTTGCGGTTGATATGTTTATCGGTTCAACACTGCAAATGGACGCACAAGCTAATTCCTCAACAGTAACAGCAGGACGCTTAGCCGGGTTTGGAGGAGCACCGAATATGGGCCATGATCCGCGCGGACGCCGCCATGCAACACCAGCATGGCTTGAAATGATTGAAAAACCGCATGAGCTGGCAAAAGGCCGTAAGCTTGTCGTGCAAATGGTCGAAACATTCGGTGCCAATAAAAAGCCGGTGTTTGTTGATTCGTTAGATGCGATTCAAGTAAAAACACAGTCAGGACTTGCGGTTACACCAACGATGATTTACGGCGATGATGTGACCCATGTTATTACAGAGGAAGGCATCGCTTATCTTTATAAGTCTGACAGCTTAGAAGAACGGAAAAAAGCACTTGCTGCAATTGCTGGTGTGACGCCTTTAGGGATGGAAAGCAAAGAAAGAGATGTTAGGAGCCTGAGAGACCAAGGCATTGTCGCCTATCCAGAGGATCTTGGCATTGCCAGACAGCAAGCAAAACGCTCTCTTCTTGCTGCAAGGTCTGTTAGTGATTTAGTAGAGTGGTCAGAAGGTCTTTACGTGCCGCCTGCAAAATTCCGGAGCTGGTCTTAATATGCTGGCAGTTAAATCTGCAGCACTTGTAGAGGAATTAGCTTCCAAAGCAGTAAAAGCGTTAATCGATGAAGCAATGCTCACCCCTAAGCCAGGGTTAGTAGATGCAAACAATAACGGCTCCCATGCTGATATGTCCCTTGAACTCATGCTGAAATCAGCAAAAGCATTAGAAGGAACATTTAGAGAGATTGCCTTCGTTTCTTATCTTCATCCTTTGAATCAAAAGCTTCGTGAGAAAATAGCAGCCATAGGAAGACAAGGGGAGCAGGCGATGCTTTCTGCTACTAATGGCATCAATACACATAAAGGTGCGATTTGGGCATTGGGGTTATTGGTTAGTGCTAAGGCTTCGCTTCCAGAGGAAAAGAACCCTATTAAGATATTAGAAACGGCAGGAAAAATTGCTTCCTTTAAAGACAGGTTCACACCAAATAATCAAACCCATGGACAGGCAGTAAAAAAGAAGTATGCAGTTATGGGGGCACAAGAAGAAGCACAATTCGGTTTCCCTCATATCCGTGATGCATCTTTACTTGCCTTACTTAAAGCTCGGTCTGTAGGAAAGCCAGATGAGGAAGCACAAATAGAAGCATTGCTGGCTTTAATGGCAACCGTCGATGATACATGTATATTACACCGTGGAGATTGGGCGGATTTAGTTGCAATAAAAACGATGGCAGGAGAATTTTTACTTTGGGATGGGTTCGCAACCACTAAGGGAAGAGAGATTTTCCAATGCTTATCTGATTACTGTAAAACAAAGCGCCTATCGCCGGGAGGCAGCGCTGATCTATTAGCAGCAACACTATTTTTAGTCAGTTAATTACGGAGGTGTTCAACTATGGAAAAACTACAGTTTCACTTTGAAACTTCTAAACCGATTCAAACTGCAGCACATATAGGTGTTGTCGGTTCAGGAGATTTGGAAATCATTCTAGAGCCGGCAGAGGGAACAAAAACAGAAGTCAGCGTGCTCACCGGCAGTGATGGCTTTGGTGAAATATGGGACAATGTATTGGAACGTTTTTTCAATCGCTACCCTATTACCGCGAACATAACAATCCATGATTTCGGTGCAACACCAGGCGTTGTGCAGTTAAGGCTTACACAAGCATTGGAGGTGATCGGCTTTGCGGAATAGTTTAGTAGAATTAAATGGCCGTGAGCGGGCACAAGCATTAGTGGACAAAGGTACATTCCGCGAGCTGCTGGGACCGCTCGATAAAATGCAGTCACCCCATTTAGAGCCTCAAGGAATTGTTCCGCAAAGTGATGATGGCGTTATCGTTGCTCGTGGACAAATTAATCAAAAGGATGTTGTCGTTATTTCGTTAGAAGGTGCGTTTCAAGGCGGCGGCATTGGTGAAGTGAGCGGTGCGAAGATTGCTGGCGCACTGGAATTGGCCCTTGAAGAGAATAAACAAGGCAACCCTGTTTATCCAATTATCTTATTTGATACAGGCGGCGTCCGTCTGCAGGAAGCAAATTACGGATTATTGTCCATTTCCGAAATCTGCAATCAGATTGTAGCCTTACGTCAATACGTTCCTGTTGTTGGACTAATTCCAGGGAGAGTCGGCGCTTTCGGAGGCATGTCCATTGTCGCCGAACTATGTACAACATTGCTTGCAACAAATAAAGCACGGTTAGGTCTGAATGGTCCAGAGGTAATCGAACAAGAAGCTGGTGTCATGGAATTTGATTCAAGTGATAAAGCATTGATTTGGAATACGATTGGTGCTAGTCAGCGGGAGAGAACAGGATTGCTGGAGGAAGTAGTGGAGAACGATGTTGAGTCGATTGTCGCTGCTATTAAAGCGGCGTTTTCAGCTGGAAAAAAATCGGCCAAAACAGAACAAGTCGACTTTCATCTTTCTTTATTAAAAGAAATGGATACTGCAATAGAATGGAATCCAAAACGATATGCTGAGTATTACAACCAGCATAAGGCAGTGAAGCAGTCTGTGCCAATGGCAACAGCAGGTGTTAGCGCTATGTCACAATCAAGAGGCTATAAATGGTTTTCTGCATTAACAGGTATCACACATCCGACTAGTGCAACACCATCCATTCTAGCTGCTGATGTAACTAAGAATGACCAACTTGCTCGTTATATAGCAATTGTACCGGATGCTAATAATCATTTTCCTAGAGCTCGGAATGGGGAAGTAGGTCTGCTTGAGGGCTGGACTGCTGCGCAAATAGTACGCGATGTCATCCATCAAGATGCAGACAAGGAAACAAAACGCCCTATTATCGCTATTATTGATGTACCAAGTCAGGCGTATGGCTATAAGGAAGAGCTGATTGGTATCAGCTTAGCATTAGCAGCAAGCGCAGATGCTTATGCAACAGCACGGCAAAAGGGCCATCCTGTTATTGGATTAATTGTCGGCAATGCTATCTCTGGCGGGTTTTTAGCTCATGGCTTACAGTCTAACCGGTTAATTGCACTTGACGATGACAAAATCAACATTCAAGCAATGTCAAAAGCCTCTGCAGCAAGAATTACAAAACGCACAATTGAACAGCTGGAAGAAGCAACGAAATCCGTGCCCTCAATGGCATATGATGTTCGCAGTTATCAATCAATAGGACCGCTGTATAAATTACTTGCCAATATTGATGCGGATGCTCCAACGGAAAAAGATATGGAAATAGTAGAGCAAACTTTAACAGAAGCAATTAATAGCACAAAGAATGCAGCGACTGATTTAAGCTTCCGTTTACAAACAGATGAAGCAAGAAACGGCGGCCGTGCTGCAACGATTAAAGTCCGTGAAATGTTGAGACAGCAATGGTAATTCAACCACATGACTTAATAAAAGTCTCTGATTTATCACAGCTGCAATGGAAGGAAGACAACGAATGGGTCACTGCCTCGTTAAGGCGTGCCCCATTCGTTGTCGTGCGCCGAGCGGAACAAACTAGTGATTATATTCCTGTAGGAATTCGAGGGGAGCAACGTAACCAGCGGCAAGCAGCGCTGCTACATCGAAACGGAATAGAAGAAATTATCACTCCCTACAAACTAGCAGAACAAAAAAGCTGGAACTCATTAAACGCACAAAGACGAGAACTGCCGGTGTTAAGAAGCTTCAATAAAGTGGCAGAAATCATGGGCAACTGGCAGTGGGGTCCGACAGGCAGTGCCGGCTTTGAACTAGCGACTGGATATCAAGCTTTAAAGGAAACAAGCGACCTAGATATTGTAGTACAAGCACCGCAACCAATTGTGATCACAGAGGCAGAAGAGGTACTGCAGCAATTAGATCTTTTACCAATTCGCACAGATATCCAAATAGAAACAGGTAACGGTGCGTTTTTATTGCGAGAATGGATAAACAAACGAACAGATAAAATAATTTTACGTACCCAAAAGGGACCAGAATTGGTTTCTAACCCTTGGTAATAGAGGGATTCAAATGAAAATTTATCATAGAAAAAGAGGGGAAATAATATCCTCTTTCACTTTATTGTTGAAGAACAGGTATTATTAAGAACTTTTTCCCGTCTATTGTTAAAGAACTAGGTGATACAGATATGAAAGAATTATCAGAAGCAGAACAAAGACAGCTAATTAAATTTTATTATGGACATATGGGAATTGGGGAATTCTTAACTATATTAGAACAGTATTCCAAAGAATAGGGATATGGAGATGAATACGCGCGATATGTTTTTGCGAGTTATTGCGAAGAATGAGAAGAAGATTACTTCGGTGAAGAAGGTATTATTTATTACTTGATTATCCTGCTGTCGACGAAGATACAGAAATTATATTAGATTACCAAACGTTTTATCGATATCTAAAAGAAGACTGTGAAGAGTATTTACTAAAACGCCCAAAGGATAGAGAAAAGGTAAAGGAATGTCTTCTGAAATCAAAGGGAAATTTAATATTGAAGGATAGACTCGTAGGTATAGCCCTACGAGTCCTTTAATTATAGTTATTTCTCATATACTATGCAGTAATTTTTACGCATCCAAAATGACAAAAAATTAATAACAATTAGCAATAAAGTAAGACTATAGAAACTCTGTACTAGGTAAAAGAGGGACAAACTGTTTATCTCTCCATTTTCTGTAAAATCATGCAAACTTAGTTTCTATTTTAAAATAATAACCTCCCAGCCTTATCTTAAAATAGTATTGATAATAAATAAATCTAATATAAATAATTTTCTGATAATATATTGACTTCTCTTTCCCTAGGTAGTAACTTATTGATTAGAAATTGTCGACAATCGACAATGAAGAAGGAGGTTTTCGTGTGGCAACTACCAATATTCAAGAATTTGTTGATTCTAACAGAACGAAGAATATAGATGAGCTTATCGCATTAGTTAAACAAAAAAGTATTAGCTCTAGCGGTGAAGGGATGCAGGAGACGGTTCTGAAAGTGTCTGAGCTGCTAGAAAGTCTGCAAGCAAAGACACAGGTCATTCAAACGGCTGGACACCCGATCGTGTTTGGTGAAATTAAAGGGGAGCAGGATTTTACGGTCTTATTGTATGGTCATTATGATGTGATGGCACCAGACCCAATTGATGCATGGGTCAGCCCTCCATTTGAACCAAGTATTAGAGATGGCCGCTTGTATGGCCGTGGTGTTGGTGATAATAAAGGTCAGCTAATGGCGCAATTACTTGGGATTAAGGCTTATTTAGAAATACATAAACAGCTTCCTTTTCATGTGAAATTTGTGTTTGAAGGGGAAGAAGAGCAAGGCAGTGCTAACCTTGCAGCATTTGTGGAAGAGCATAAAGATGGAATCTTACAATCTGATCTTGCCATTTCAATCGACGGCTCTTGTCATGAAAGCGGCGCACCTGTGCTTCGTCTTGGTGTTCGCGGCATGTTATATGTGGAGCTTGAAGCTGTATCTGCGAGCCAGGATAATCATTCCGGCAACACAGGCAATATCATTAAAAATCCGGCGTGGAAGTTAGTTGAATTATTGTCACAGATGCAGGGCGATGACGGCAAGGTGGCAATTAAAGATTTCTATAAAGGCGTACAAGCACCGAATGAACAAGAAAAAGCAATTTTAAACCGCATTCCTTATGATAGTGAAACATTAGCAGCTAAGATCGGGTTACCAAACCTGACTCTCTCCCAAGAAGAATACTTCACGAAATTAATGTATGAACCAACCTTAAACATTTCCGGTATCCATAGTGGTTATGTAGATGCAGGCGCAAAAACGGTTATACCGTCAAAAGCTTTGCTGAAGTTAGACATGCGTCTAGTCGGGAAGCAAAATCCTGATGAAATTTATCAAAATATCGAAAAAATGATTGAACCGCTTGAAGGTGTTTCTGTTTTAAAAATGGTATCCACTCCTCCGTCCAATACAAATATTGATTCCATTTTTGTGAAACCTGTTTTAGCAGCACTTGAACAAGGCTTTGGCATTAAACCTATTTTAGAACCAGTTATGCCGGGAACGTTGCCAAACTATGTGTGGACAGATATTTTAAATGTTCCTGTTCTGATTGTGCCTTACGCTAACTTCGATCAAGCGAATCATGCACCGAATGAAAACTTGAAGCTCGTTAATTTTGAAAGTGGCATTAAATCTACTTATCATATAATCTCGGAGATTTCTAAAATAATAGAAGGCGGAGTGAAGGCGAATGAGTACGTTAAAGGGAACTCGATCTAAATATTTTGTATTTACACTTGTGTACATAGGCTATTGTATTTGTTATATCGACAGGGCCGCTATTTCACTTGCTTTAACGTATATTGGAGCAGAATTCAACCTTGATGCAACCCAGCTCGGTTTAGTTGTCAGTGTTTTCTTCTTCAGCTATGCGTTAATGCAAATTCCAGGCGGCTGGTTAGCCGATAAGTTTGGTTCGAATATCGTTGCACTTATCGCAATCCTGTTATGGTCGCTCTTCACTGCGATGACAGGTATGGCCTGGTCATTAGTTTCCTTATTGTTTATTCGTATCCTTTTCGGGATTGGTGAAGGTGCTTATCCAACAGCTAGTTTGAAGGCAGTGTCTGAAGTATTTCCACAGTCGCAGCGACCAAAAGCAGTAACTGGTATGCTGTCTTCCAATTATGTTGGAAGTGCCATCGCACCGCTAATTATTGCACCATTAATCTTAGCTGTCGGCTGGAGAAGCACGTTTTATATTATTGGAGTTGTCGGTATCGTATTTGCAGTCTTTTACTACTTCTGGCTTCGCCCAATCAAGCAAACTACTGCCGCAACGCAAGCTAAAGCTAAAAATTCAATAAGCTATAAAGAGCTATTAAAAAGCACCATCATTTGGCAGTTAGTAATCATTTGTTTCGGTGTCAGTATCGTCAACAAAGGGCTAGATTCTTGGATGCCAACTTACTTGCTTAATGTTCGCGGTGTTGACTTAAAGGCAATCTCGATTCTCGTACCGCTCCCATTTATTGCTGCAGGTCTAGGGGCAGCAATGAGCGGATGGCTTATGATGAAGTTCTTCCAGCAAAAAGAAAAGTACTTGCTTAGTATTGTGTCTGTTTTAACAGCTGTTCTTATTTATGGAATGTATTCTTCTAAAACATTAACATCTGTTATCATCTTTCAAATACTAGTGTATTTCTTTAAATCCATTGCTTTTGGCTCTATCTTTGCTTTACTTGCAAGCTTTATCTTACCCGATAAGTTTGGTTCCGCTTCTGGAATTGTTAATTTCGGCGGACAGATCGCTGGTTTTGTTGCACCGCTTGCAATTGGATTCTTAATAGATTTATTTAATGGTTCATACAATGCGGCGTTTATGTTCTTGATTGCTGCTGTTGCCCTCTCCTTTATCGTTTCATTAACATTACGTGCTGTACCTAAAAGAAAGGAAGAAGAGGATGTTACTGCAAACCCAACAATTGCCCAATGAGATTTTTAATTATATGGTCAATCAAATCATTAATGGTGAATTGCCCCAAGGAAGCCGCATTCGAGAAAGTGATTATGCGGAAAAATTCTCTGTCAGCCGTTCGCCTGTAAGAGAAGCATTATACCGGCTCGAGCAGGAAGGAATTGCTGTTAAAAAGCCGCGGAAAGGCAGCTTTGTCAAAGAATTCTCGACGCAAGATGTTTACGATATTTTTGAAATCAGAAACAATCTCGAACAAATGGCGATACGCCGCTTAAACCAAGTTGATATTTCTGATTATTCATTCAACTCTTTACAAGAAGAATTAAAGCAAATGAAAAATGTCAAAAATCAAGTGGACTATACGTTAATGAACTTTAACTTTCACTATCATATGATTTGTTTAAGCAATAGTGATGTTCTCCAAGAATTCTACTTGAAGCTGAAATATCCGTTGTTAATGTTCCAAAATCTTAACTTTACATTTGAAAATCGCATCAATCTCTCCATTTCGGAGCACGAAAAGATGCTTGATTTGATACAACAAGGCAAGTTTGACGAGCTGCAAGACATCTTGTTGACGCACAATAATCGCGTATTAACCAACTTAAAAGACTATTTAAAAAAACAATCTTAAGGAGTGTATGACCATGAAAATTGATAAAATTGTGTTAAGAAAAGTAGACATCCCGTTAAAAGCACCATTCGAAACAAGCTTTGCTGCAATGACTGCAAAAAAATGCATCATTGTTGAGATTCATGGCGAAGGGAAAATTGGTTATGGAGAATGCTCAGCATTTGAATTCCCTTTATACAACGAAGAGTTTGTAAATGGCTGTTGGGCAGCATTACAAGATTGCTTAATTCCATTATTGCTAAAAGAAGAAGATATTGCCCATCCTGACGAAACAAGCACTATCTTTGAACATATCCGTAAAAATAACTTAGCAAAATCATCTATTAACTGTGCGCTTTGGGATCTGTATGCAAAAATCGAAAACAAACCAGTTTACCAGCTCCTTGGCGGAACAAAATCACAAGTAGAAACAGGGGTCAGCATCGGTATTCAAAAGGATGCTGCTACGATGGTTAAAGTAGTGCAAGGCTATTTAGATGAAGGCTACAGACGAGTTAAAATTAAAATCAAACCAGGCAAAGATGTTGAAATTATGAAAGCTGTTCGAGAAGAATTCAGCGACATTATGCTGATGGCAGACGCTAACTCTGCTTACACACTAGATGATATCGAGGTATTCAAAGAGCTAGATAAACTCGATTTAATCATGATCGAACAACCGCTTGATCATGACGATATCGTGGACCATGCAACACTACAAGCACAAATCAATACAAAAATCTGTCTTGATGAAAGCATCAACACAGTTGAAGATGCACGAAAAGCTATCGAACTAGGAAGCTGCGGTATCATCAACATTAAAGTAGGCCGTGTTGGCGGGTTGACAGAAGCGAAAAAAATCCAAGCACTTTGTGAGTCCCACGGTATTCCAGTATGGTGCGGCGGCATGGTAGATTCAGGTATCGCTCGTGCCCATAACATTGCTGCGGCAACATTATCAGGCTTCACACTGCCGAATGACATCGCAGCATCATCTCGTTATTACAACCAAGATATCATTAACCCAGCGATTGAATTAAACGGCACCTATGTAGATGTCCCACAACAAGCAGGACTTGGTTATGATATTGATGATTACGCACTAGATCAGTTTACTGTTGAAAAGAAAGTGGTTGTGAATGAGAGTGTAGCTGTCTAATAAAAAAAGTTCAAACTGAACTGTTATCATCAATGTAGAATAATGACCTTAGCTCAAGCTAAGGTCATTTGGTTTTTTGGCAAGCGTTTTGAAAATAAAAAGACAGAATGTGAGCGTTATCATGTTCTTATCCAGTTAATTTGACACTTATCAGCACAAGAAAAAAGTCTCCTGAAATTTTGATTTAATATTGTGCACCAAACCAGGTTGTCTACATATGATGTTAGGGAATTGCATGGAGGACATGCTGTTCAAAAAATACAATTCGCCTTTTGTATGGCAAATCCACTTGGTTCGCTTCCTTTCATTAAGTAGCCGCTCTTTTTGAAGAGAAGAGAGGGGCTGCTTTCTATACATATTTTACTCCTATTCCGCATCACCTTGACATAGCCTTTGTACATCCTATACATGATATAAATACACAGTAATAATCTGATAAAGCACTGCATGTGTCTGAATATCTGTTTGGTGTGGGAAGTATATGCCATCAGCTGGTGCAAATATTGAGCTTCCAACAGCAGATGAAAAGGTGGAGATTTAAATGACAGAGAAAAGCTATTTTCAAAAGGGATTTTTATGGGGTGGAGCGATTGCAGCAAACCAAGCAGAAGGTGCTTGGGATAAGGACGGTAAGGGAATGTCTGTGGCAGATGTGGCAATATATAAGCCGAATATAGATAAAAGCGATTATGTCAGTCAGTGGCATGTTAGTCCAGAACAAATAGAAGAGGCCATGCAAACAGATGGTCCTGTTTATTATCCGAAAAGACACGGCATTGACTTTTATCAGCGCTATGAAGAGGATTTAGCATTAATGGAAGAAATAGGCATGAAATGTTTGCGAGTATCTATTGCTTGGACGAGGCTTTTTCCAACAGGTACAGAAGAAGAGCCGATTCAAGCGGCTATTGATTACTATGTACGTCTTTTTAAAGAAATGCGCTGAAGAAATATTGAACCACTTGTTACCCTGTCTCATTAAGAGATGCCACTCTATATAGTTAATCATTATGATGGCTGGGTTTCCCGTGAGGTAGTAGATATGTTTGTTACCTATTCGAAGGTATGCTTTAAACACTTTGGAGAGTATGTTAAGTACTGGCTAACCTTTAATGAAATTGACAGTGTTTTTAGACATCCATTTACAACAGTTGGTGTGGTAGAAGAAAAGTATGCGAGTAAAAAAGACGCAGAGGCAGCAATCTATCAAGCATTGCACCTTCTATTTGTCGAAAGCATTTTGAGCAAATGAACCTCGCCCGCAAGGAAGGAGTCGAAATGCTGGGCTATACACCATGGGGCTGTATTGATATCGTAAGTGCGTCTACCTCACAAATGTCAAAACGTTACGGCTTTATCTATGTTGATGCAGATGATTTAGGAAACGGTTCTTATGACAGAATTAAAAAGGACTCCTTTTATTGGTATAAGAAGGTTATAAAGACGAACGGTGCAGAATTGTAACACTAAAAGAGAAATTGAGCCCACTCAATTTCTCTTTTTTTATGAAAAATTCGCCGGAAAAATCCGAGTTTCTTCAATTATATATACCCTCACAAATTTCGCAGCACACTGCTCGCATTATTACGATATCTTTGCCCTGCCTGTACATACCGATCGACCATTTCTCTCGTCTTATGGCCAGTCTGTTTCATGATCGCAATATCGGTCATTCCCATCATCGCCGCACTTGTCGATAAGCCGCTTCGCAAGCTGTGTCCGCCAAACTGTCTTGGGTCCATACCGGCCAAGGCGACATACTTTTTAATGATTAAGGAAATCGACTTATCACTAAGTCTTCCATTTATATTGCCATGGCGATCAATGGAGCGGAACAACGCGCCGTTGAAAAGCTTTGCTGTTTCGATCCAATCCTCTGTTGCTTTGACAGGGCAATATTCATTATTGGAAAACACAACCCCTTTAATTAAATCATCATTTCTTGTTTTCGTGTCACGGACACTAACGTCCATGCCGAAATCATGAAATTCCAAATCATCGACATTAATCGCCACTAACTCTGACCGTCTGCTGGCAAGGGCAAAGCCTAATAAGATAATTGCTTTGTCGCGGACTCCTGCTAAGGTGGCAGTATCTATCTCACTTATTAAATCAGGCAGGTTTTTGAGCATCAATGCTTTCTTCGGTCTTTGCCGTGATCCTTTTTCTCTTCGTATCCCATCCATCAATGCAATCACTTCTAAGCTTTTCGTGGGACTGACATGCATGCTCATTTTATGTGCTTCACTGATAGATGCAATTCGTCTTCTTAATGTGGAGAATTTATGTGATTCCGCTAGCTCTGTTAAATAGAAGCAAATTGTTTCCACTTCGGCAGGGAGGGGGGAGACATTATGTAAGGCACACCAATCGGTGAAATGCTTCCAATCTGCATAATAGCTTTTTTTCGTATTATTACTTTTCGAGTGGGAGATATAATAGTTTATTTTGTCCATTTGCTGCTTTGTAAATGCAGGGGTATTTTTATGATCTGGAACGAGCATTTGTTCCTCTCCTAACTGCTTTTCTTGACTTCCGATAACTATATATTATCGGAAGTCAGCTTAAATGAGAAGTATTTAAGCCATTTTTAAGTAAAAATTTCTTATTTAGCCTTTGTTTTTCCATAAAAAAGAATGTTTCTAAGGAGCTCTACAAGGAAATTAGGTGAATGGTTATCCATTAAAGGAAAGTTAATTTCGTCAGAGAGCGAATCTCTGCATTCCTAATATTTGGTATAAAATGACTGCGATTGTATGCGATATTTTTAATCCTCGCATTAATAACTAATTATCTTGTAACACATACTAAGTTAGAAAAAATATTCCTTTCTACTAGAAGCAATCATGCCGGTAGTGAAAATATTTAAATATTTTATTGGAGGGCTATTAATGAAGAGCTTTAAAAGGTTTGGTTATGTATTAATGATTTTTGCATTAATGGTCATCGCTGCAGGATGCGGTGGCGGTAATGAAAATGCAGATAACGGTGACGAAAATTCTGGTTCCTTAGTTGTTTCTGGTTCCTCTGCTATGCAGCCGTTAATTGCTGCAGCGGCAGAAGAGTTCATGGCTGAAAATCCAAATGCAGATGTCCAAGTAAACGCAGGTGGCTCTGGTACGGGATTATCTCAAGTATCTGAAGGTTCTGTTGATATTGGTAACTCTGATGTGTATGCAGAAGAAAAAGAAGGCATTAAGGCTGATGAGCTAGTGGATCATAAAGTAGCAGTTGTCGGTATCACTGCTGCCGTTAATCCGAATGTAGGAATTACAGATATTTCGAAAGAGGATTTAATTAAGGTTTTCACAGGTAAAATTACAAACTGGAAGGATGTTGGCGGTAAAGACCAAAAAATCGTCCTCGTGAATCGTCCTGATTCTTCTGGAACTCGTGCAGTCTTTAATAAATTTGGTCTCGATGATGCAACACCTGCAGAAGGGATAACAGAGGACTCGTCTAATACAGTGAAGAAAATCTTAACGGAAACAGAAGGTGCAGTAGGTTATCTTGCTTTCTCCTATTTTACAGATGATTCTATAACAGCACTGTCTGTTGATGGAGTTGAGGCAAAAGAAGAAAATGTGCAAAATGGAACATTCCCAATCTGGGCTTATCAGCATTCCTACACGAAAGGGGAACCAAAAGGCTTAACAAAATCATTTCTTGATTATGTGATGTCAGAAGACATTCAAAGCACATTGCTGAAAGAGCAAGGATATTTACCTGTAACAGAAATGAAGGTAGAAAGAGATGCTGAGGGTAATCTGAAGGATCTTTAAAAAATTGAACAGGGTAGATGCTTTTATATGCATTTACCCTGTTAAGCCATAAGGGGAGGTTTTTTAGCATGAGAGAAAAAACGATTCCTGCAAAAGACAGATTATTGAAATCAGCAAAAACAGGAGTAGGCAATGAGTTCCGCGGGAAAATTCTCGTGACATTATGTGCAATCATTATGATTGCTGTGACGATTTCTATTACAATTTTCCTTGGAGTAAAAGGACTGCAATCATTTATTAAAAACGGAATTAGCCCGCTCGAGTTTTTGACAAGCACTGATTGGAATCCAACGAATAAAGCCAATCCAAAATTCGGGGCATTTCCATTTATTTTTGGCTCCTTTGCGGTCACTTTTCTGTCTGCACTTGTCGCAGCGCCACTCGGTATAGGAGCTGCTATTTTCATGACAGAGATTGCTCCTTCTTGGGGGAAAAAGATAATTCAGCCTGTCATTGAACTGCTTGTTGGGATTCCATCTGTTGTGTATGGATTTATTGGATTATCCGTATTAGTGCCGTTTATTAGAGATAATATCGGTGGTCTCGGTTTTAGTTTACTTGCGGGAACAATTGTACTCTCCATTATGATATTGCCTACAATTACAAGTATTGCTACAGATGCAATGAGTTCTTTACCTAATAATTTACGGGAAGGTTCATTTGCACTCGGAGCTACTCGGTGGCAGACAATATGGAAGGTTCTTATTCCAGCAGCACTGCCAACTTTGCTTACAGCAGTGATTTTAGGGATGGCACGTGCATTTGGTGAAGCATTAGCTGTGCAAATGGTAATTGGAAATGTAAAGGATTTGCCATCTAGCTTTCTTGATGCAGCTGCAACATTAACAACGATTATTACGTTGAATATGGGCCATACAACATACGGCAGTGTGGAAAATAATACACTTTGGTCGATGGGACTGATTTTGTTAATTATGTCATTTATCTTTATTATCCTCATTCGTTATGTGTCATCAAGGAGGAAAATGTAATGAACAGTAAAACAGCAGACCGTGTTGCAACAGTTGTATTAGTTGCTATTGCCACCATCATAGTATGTATATTAGTTGGATTGTTTGCTTATATTTTATTTAATGGTTTACGTTATGTTTCCCTTGATTTTCTAACATCGCCTTCCAGTAATGTTCGTGCTGGCGGCGGGGTTAGGGACCAGCTGTTTAATTCTTTATATATTCTTGTAATTACCATGATAATTTCTCTTCCTCTTGGAATTGGCGGCGGAATATTTATGGCAGAATACGCCCGACCTGGAAAAGTAACCGATATTATTCGCTCTTGTATTGAAGTATTATCATCTCTCCCATCCATTGTTATTGGAATGTTTGGTTTATTAATGTTTGTGAACTTGACTGGCTGGGGATACACAATATTAGGGGGAGCTTTGGCGCTTACCGTTTTTAATCTTCCTGTTCTAGTCAGGGTAAGTGAAGATGCTATTCGAACTGTTCCAAGAGAACTGAAGGAAGGAAGTCTTGCTCTTGGTATTACCCATTGGCATACGATTAAAACAGTTATTCTGCCTAGTGCGTTTCCTTCAATTCTGACTGGTGCGATTCTTGCATCAGGGCGTGTCTTTGGCGAAGCTGCCGCCTTGCTGTTTACAGCAGGACTTTCCACACCAAGGTTAAATTATCTTGATTGGAATCCGTTTTCTGACAGATCACCGCTGAATATCTTCCGGCCTGCCGAGACACTGGCTGTCCACATTTGGTCTGTTAATACACAAGGCTTAATTCCAGACATTGAACAAGTTTCTAATGGCGCATCTGCGGTTTTAATTTTGGCAGTCTTAATTTTCAACTTATTAGCAAGATGGATTGGAACACTTATTCATAAAAAAATCACGGCAACGAAATAGAAGGCTGGTGAAAAAAATGAGCACACCTATTTTAGATGTAAAAAATCTCGAATTTTTTTATGGAGATAAGCGGGCAGTTAACGGGATTTCTATGCAGATTGAAAAGAATTCCATCACAGCGCTAATTGGTCCTTCCGGCTGTGGAAAATCAACGTTTTTACGGACAGTTAACAGAATGAATGATCTTATTCCAGGTGCGAGGGCACAAGGAGAGATACTGTACGAGGACATTAATTTATTATCAGACGATATAAATGTCGTTGCATTACGAAAGGAAATCGGGATGGTTTTTCAAAAGCCTAATCCATTTCCGAAATCAATTTATGATAATATTACGCACGCTTTGAAATATAATGGAGTAAGGAAGAAAGCAGAGCTTGATCGCATTGTAGAAGAAAGCTTAACGAAAGCCGCCCTATGGGAGGAAGTAAAGGACAGGCTTCATAAATCAGCTTTATCTTTATCTGGTGGTCAGCAGCAGCGGCTTTGTATTGCGAGAACCATAGCCATGAAACCAACTGTGATGCTCCTTGATGAACCATCCTCTGCACTAGATCCGATTTCTAATGCGAAGGTAGAAGAATTAATATTAGAGCTGAAGAAGGATTATACCATTATCATTGTGACCCATAATATGTCACAGGCATCACGTATTTCGGATAAAACCGCCTTCTTTTTCTCTGGTGATTTAATTGAATACGATGTGACGGAAACGATATTCACGGCGCCTTCTAATCAGAAGACGGAAGAATATATTTCCGGCCGGTTCGGATAAGGAGGAAAAGAATTGTCTACAGATATTAGTACGAAGGCGATTTTCGATTGTGTCGATCTCAATTTATGGTATGGTGACCATCATGCATTAAAGGAAATCAACTTTCCTATTAATGAAAAGGAGGTTACCGCGATTATCGGTCCTTCCGGCTGCGGGAAGTCGACGTTCATCAAAACATTGAACTTAATGATCAAATATGTGCCGAATGTAAGGATGGCAGGAGAGATCAACTTTGACAAACAAAATATTTTAAGTGACAGACTGGATCTTGTTGAATTACGAAAGAAGGTAGGAATGGTATTCCAAAAGGGTAATCCATTTCCTCAATCGATCTTTGACAATGTTGCTTATGGACCTAGAATACACGGCATCAAGAAGAAAGAAGAACTCAATAACATTGTGGAAAGCTCCCTGAAGGATGTTGCTTTATGGGATGAGGTGAAGGATCGTTTGAACGGTCCAGCACTTGGATTGTCAGGAGGACAGCAGCAACGGTTATGTATCGCAAGAGCGCTTGCAACAAAGCCAGATGTACTGTTGATGGATGAACCGACGTCTGCATTAGACCCGATTTCAACCTTAAAGATTGAGGAATTAATTTTAAAATTAAAGGAAAAATACACAATTGTCATTGTTACCCATAATATGCAGCAGGCTTCAAGGGTATCAGATAAAACCGCCTTCTTTTTAATGGGTCAGCTTATTGAGCTGGATAATACGCAGAAGATATTCTCGAATCCTGCCGATGAACGGACAGAAGGCTATATCTCAGGAAGATTTGGATAATGGGAGTGAGCTCATGAATATAAGATCAAACTTCGATAGTAACTTGAATCAATTAAAGGATATGCTGATGGAAATGGCCCGCCTTTCGGAGGTTTCCATCCAGGACAGCATCCAAGTACTTATTAAGCAAGATTTGGAACAAGCGAAACAAATTATTGAACGAGACACAGCAATTGATGATTTAGAAAATGATATTAATGATAAAGCCATATCTTTAATTGCGATGGAAGCACCTGTTGCAAGAGACTTGCGCAAAATTATTGTTGCTCTGAAAATATCTTCTGAAGTGGAGCGCATTGCAGATAATGCAGTGAATATCGCAAAATCAACATTGCATATCGGCAACGAAAAACTGATTAAGGAAATAGTCGATATCCCAAAGATGATGGATATGGCATTGAAAATGCTTAGCGATTCCTTACAGTCCTTTTTGCAGGAGGATGTTGCTCTAGCAAGACAATGTGCACAAGAGGACGATAAAGTGGATGAAATGTATGGCATGCTTGTTAAAGAGTTAATGGGCTATCTCAAGCAAAATCCTGATAATACAAACCAGATAACACAGCTTGCCTTTGTGTGCAGATACATTGAAAGAGTAGCAGACCATTCAACCAATATTGCGGAGCATGTTATTTATTTAGTTACTGGAAAGCGCTATGATTTAAATGCATAAAAAAACAGGAGCAGGATAGAATCCGCTCCTGTTTTTGATTACCGCAGCATTGTTAGTGTGTGAGGTGGGGGATGCGGCAACTTAATCATATTGTAGAGCATAAATATGTCAAAAGTATGTCCGGATTTTGTTAAAACTTAAAATAAATGGCTGTAATAGAAAAAACCTTATCCTGTTAAAAGGACAAGGTTTTTTCTGTCATTAAAGAACTTCGCCGTTTGTTTCAATAACTTTTTTATACCAGTTAAAGGATTCTTTCTTAAAGCGTTTCATACTGCCGTTGCCTTCATTATCACGGTCAACATAAATCATTCCGTAGCGTTTCTTCATTTCTCCTGTAGTGAAGGAAACGATATCAATGATACCCCAAGGTGTGTATCCGATAAGATCAACGCCGTCGTATTCAACTGCTTTTTCTAATGCTTCAATATGAGATTTCAAGTATTGAATTCTTTCTGGGTCATGGATAGAGCCATCCTCACTGATTGTGTCGATAGCCCCAAAGCCGTTCTCTACAATAAACAACGGAATTTGATAGCGATCATAGAAGCGGTTTAATGTATAGCGCAATCCTGTCGGATCAATTGCCCAGCCCCAGTCACTTGACTTAATATAAGGATTTTCTACACCATTTCGTAATGCGCCGTTAACGATGTTGCCAGTGTTGTCATTTACTACATCGCTTTTTACAGTCGTTGACATATAGTAGCTGAAGCCTAAATAATCAACCGTACCATTGCGTAATATCTCGTCATCGCCTTCTTCGAATTTGATATTATAGCCTTCTCGTTCAAATTCTTTTAATGCGTATTTTGGATAAACGCCGCGTACATGCACATCAGGGAAGAAGTAGCGCTGTCTCATTTCTTCTTCTGCAAGCATGATGTCTTCTGGATTAGAAGAGAACGGGTAAATAGGAACATGTGATACCATTGCCCCAATTTGGAATTCTGGATTGATTTTCTTGCCGGCAGAAACAGCTAATGCACTAGCAATCAATTCATGATGACCTGTTTGGTACATAACTTCTTTTGGATTTTCGCCATCTTTAATCGTAACACCAGAATTTGTCCATAAGAATAATGGGTTGTCTACATCCATTTGGTTATTAATTTCATTGAATGTCATCCAGTATTTCACTTTATCTTTATAACGGTTGAAAACAACCTCTGCGAACTTCACAAAATAATCGACGACTTTACGATTGCGGAAACCGCCGTATTCTCTTGCTAAATGCAATGGCATTTCAAAGTGAGAAAGAGTGATAACAGGCTCAATGCCATTGCTTAACAATTCGTCAAACACATTATCATAGAATTGCAAGCCTTCTTCATTCGGTGTAGCTTCATCACCTTTCGGGAAAATTCTGCTCCAGCCGATAGAAGTTCTTAGGCATTTTAAGCCCATTTCAGCAAACAATGCGATATCTTCTTTGTAATGATGATAAAAATCGATTGCTTCATGGTTAGGATAAAACTCATTTTCCTCAATCGTATCCGTGATTTTTCTGGCAACACCATGTTCACCAGCTGTCAAAACATCGACGACACTTGGACCTTTTCCGCCTGCATTCCAGCCACCTTCAAATTGGTGAGCAGCAAGTGCGCCGCCCCATAGGAAATCTTTTGGTAATTTACTCATGTTTGTATTCCTCCTCATTTAATTACTGTAAATAATGTTTGATTAAAAGTACAATTTTCCACTTTCTCGATGATAACTTCTTCGTAAGCGAATGTGTTAGTAACAATGACAGGTGTGATTGTCTTTAATCCTTTACTCTCAATATAGTCTTTATCAAATTCAATTAATAAATCACCTTTATTGAATTTTTCGCCATCTTTAACCTTGACGGTGAATGGGCTGCCATCGAGTGTAACAGTATCCAAACCAATGTGAATAAGCAATTCAACACCAGTTTCTGATCTTAGGCCTATTGCGTGTTTTGTTGGGGCAATCATCACAACAGTGCCTTCAAATGGTGCAATCACTTTATTTTCTGTTGGTTCAATGGCAATTCCTTGCCCCATGGCACCTGAACTAAATACTTCATCAGGCACTTGAGAGAGAGGAACAACCTTGCCGCTAATTGGAGAGTTAACAGTAAGCTCTGTGATCGTTGTTGCTGCAATTTCCGGAGCGCTTGATGTGTTAGTATTTTCTAGACTTGCTGTTTTGCTGCTGTCATTTGTTTCTCCATAACCAAAAATTTGCACAAGCACAACCGGAAGGATGATGGCAATTGCTGCCCCGATCAATATTCCCCAAACGGACATTGGATAGTCTTCATTGATGCCGTTTACGATTGTTAACGGACCAGGCAAGCCTGCATATGCAAAGTAGTATGGGTTAAAAAAGCTTGCTGTAATCGCCCCAATACCGCCGCCGATACATCCGAAGATGAATGGCTTTTTGAATCGTAAGTTAACCCCATAAATCGCAGGCTCGGTAATTCCGAAAATACCAGTTACGCCTGCAGACACACTGACTTTTCTTGTTTCTTGGCTTTTGGCCTTTAAGATTACCCCTAAAACTGCTCCAACCTGTGCGATAACAGCAATCGTTTGATAGGCTTGGAAGGAATCACGGCCGTATAAATCAAAGTTGGCCAATACCATCGGGGTAACTCCCCAGTGAACACCAAAGATGACGATAACTTGCCATAAAGAGCCGATGATAGCACCAGCAACAATTGGTGCATTTTCTGCCAAGAAATTATAGCCGTTAGCAATGCCGTTTGCGCCCATTGTTGTTAGCGGGCCAATAAGAGTGATGGTTAACGGTACCATAATAACTAAACTGAAAAAGGGAACAAATAATGGCTTGATTACTTCATTGATGTACTTATTTAAGAAACGTTCCAAATAAGACAAGATCCACACTAAGAAGAGCGGAGGTAATACGGATGAAGTATAAGTCGTTTCTGTTAAAGCGATTCCAATAAAGTTAATATTTGAACCTTCAGAAATTTGTGCAGCCATTTCTGCCCAAGTCGGGCTCACTAATGCAGCACAACAGGCCACTGCAATATAAGTATTTGTTTTAAAATGCTTGGACGCAGTAATTGCGATAAAAATCGGCAAAAAAGTGAATGGAGCCCAAGAAATAAAGCTCAATACTTGATAGGTGCCAGTTTCTGCGAAACTATCAAACAATAAGTTTATGATAATCAATAAACCTTGCAAAATACCAGCTGCTGCCAAGATATAAACAAATGGCGCAAACACTGCAGACATCGTGGCGATGATACGGTTGAGGATGGTTCCTTTATTTTCATTTTCCGTATGTACTGCATCTAAATTAATCAGATTAGAAAAATGCTCATAAACCTCTCCGACATGCTGACCAATTACAACTTGAAATTGTCCGCCGTTTTCTACAACCGTTACAACTCCCGGCATTGCAGAAATTTCTTCTTTCGCTTGCGGGTTAGAGCGCTTTAATACTAAACGCAATCTTGTTGCACATCTTGTTGCACTGACTATGTTGTCCTCACCACCGACAGCGCTCAAAATATCTTTAGCTAACTTCGGATAATCTCTAACATTTCCTGCCAATTTGTACCCCTCCTTCAATCCTTTATACGCTTACATTATAATTGTATCGGTATAATTTATCAAGTACCAACAAATTATTTTGTACCATCATAATGATAAATGAGATTTTTGCTGATTTATGCTATAATCCTTCTATAAATAATTAAAGAGGAATGTATATGTTAAAGTACCAGCAAATCGCAGCAGAAATTGAAAGATATATTGAGGACCATTCCCTCCAGCAAGGGGACAAACTTCCTGTCATCGAAGCATTAATGAATCAGTTTGAGGTCAGCAAAAGCACAATAACCAAGTCTCTTGATATGCTCGAGAAAAAGGGCATTATCTTTCAAGTAAGAGGCAGCGGTATTTTTGTAAGAAGACACCACCGCAAAGGCTATATAAGCTTACTTTCGAATCAAGGGTTTAAGAAGGATTTAGAGGGTTTTCAAATAACGTCACAAGTAATTGAATTCGATGTAAGAAAACCGACAGCTGAAGCTGCACAAAGCTTAAACTTAAAGGAGACGGAAGATGTTTACTATGTAAAAAGGGTAAGGTATATTAATGGGCAAACTTTATGTTTGGAAGAATCCTACTATCATAAAGGCATCATTACCTACTTGAATAAAGAAATTGTTACTGAATCGATTTTTCATTATATTACAGAGGGATTAGGACTTAAGGTTGGTTTCTCAGATATGTATCTTCAAGTTGGGAAACTGGATGAGGCGGAAGCAGGTTATCTAGGACTAGTGAGTGGAGATCCGAAGCTTTCTGCTGAGACCATTTTTCATTTAACAAACGGCCAGCCCTTTGATTTTTCAAAGGTAACGTATAATTACGAGCAATCACAGTTCTTCCTCCAAGGAAACAGTCATATACTGTGAGTTCATAAACATACATGACCATATGATAAAACCTGTATAATCTTGAACATCTCCCATATAAATGGATTAAAAGGGGGTGTTATGATGACTGTTCATGTCGTAAAGAGCGGGGAAAATCTATGGTCTATTTCTGCTCGTTATAATGTGGCGGAAAATACGATTATTACTACTAACGGTTTAACTTCCTCAAGTATTGTGCCAGGACTTGCCCTGTACATCACAGATAATGCTTTACCTGTTCGTGCCTATAAAACAATTAACGGTGATAACTTATGGGAAATCGCACAACAATTTAATACAACCATTCCTGCTATCACGGCTGCGAATGAAGGCGTTTCTTTAAATCCTTTGCAAATTGGGCAAATAATTAATATACCCTCTCCGACCAAACTGACAATAAGCACACTTGGTTTTATTGTTCCATCCAATACAATAGCAAATCTTGCCACTATAAATTCCCTTGCTGCACAGCTAACGTATATTGCTATTGTCAACTATTCCTTCACAACGGAAGGCTATTGCTTTGCACAAACAGATGATAGTGCACTTATCAATCGATGCCGGCAGCTTAACAGCATTCCCTTATTAATGATCCGCAATTTTACAAGCAGCGGTTTTAGCCCAGAACTTGCGGGTGCTGTTTTGGAGAACGCCGTATACCGGCAAAACTTAGTATCGAGCATTGTTAATCTCACAAATACTCGCGGCTTTGGAGGCGTAAGTATTGATTTTGAGTTTATTCCGCCAGCTCGTCGCAATGATTTTAATTTATTTTTACAAGCATTAAAACAACAGTTAGGAAGTTTGTTATTGAATGTGAATGTCCACGCCAAATCGGCAGATCTTCCAGCAAACCGGATTGTTGGAGCATATGATTATGAAGCTATAGCCAGGAGTGCGGATTTAATGGCATTGATGACCATTGATTACGGCTACCCTGGCGGTCCGCCTGAACCTGTTTCGCCTATTGCCTTTGTCGAACAGGTTGTTGCCTATGCTTTAACATTGGTTAGTTCCGAGAAGCTGATGATTGCAATGGCGCTATATGGATATGACAAAGTAGTCGCTACAAATGCGACACAAGGGGTATCTGTCCTTGCCGCCCAAAATACAGCAATATCCTTACTTACAGACATTCAATACGATAATGCGGCAAAATCTCCGTGGTTTGAATACTGGTCAGGAAATAATCAGCATATCGTCTGGTTTGAAGATATCAGGAGTTATCTAGAAAAATACAAAATAATCGACGTAAACAAGCTTGCTGGAACAACCTTTTGGCAAATCAGCTTGCCTGCACCGCAAAACTGGGCCTATCTACAAAGAGAAGTAACCATCATCAAAGGAGCTAACAGCCTTTAAACAATTAGAAAAACCCCGGCAAGCAAACCGAGGTTTTTTTAATTGATTTATCTTTCATAAGATGATAACGCATGGCTAACAGTATTATATGCTTCTCCAAACGCAGCAGATGAAGAAATGTCGCCTGAAATATTTAATTCATTTTTTGCATGATTTGCTTGTGCCAATGCACGAATCATATCTTGCAGCAGTGTTCCTTTATCACCGTAAAGATCTTTTGCTGTTTCTAATAGTTCAATACTTGCTGTTAAGTCATTTGCTCCAGGTTGGTCAAAGGTTCTTTCCAGATTTTCTTTTACTTGCTCAAGTATTTCCCTCATAAACGGCACACTCCTTAAAATTAATCAAAGGTATTTTGTGCGAAAAGAAAGAAGCTTATCCTATAGAAACAGAAGGAGAAAAAGCACTCCTGGTAGTCAGAAGTGCCTGGTTATTCGTCCTTATTTTGGCGCCGTTTATCCATTAATTCTGCAGCCATTTTTGCTTTTTCCCTCGATGTGTTGATATAAAGCAGGGAAATATCTGATTGGGTATGGCCTAATTGGTTCATGATTAAGGGGATATCACCGCCGGTATGCTCTGCTAAATTGGTTGCATATGTATGTCGCAATTTATGGGGTGACATCCGCTTATCAAAGGACTTCGTATATTTATATACAATGTCCTCAACTGCTCTGTTTGTTAATGGTTCGGGATTCCCTTTATACAGTTTAATGAACAAATACTCGTTTTCGCCGCTGCCTGCCTTATACTTAGTCGCTCTCACTTCCAAGTATTTAATAACATCCTGGAGAGAGGAGGGAGTAACAGACACCGTGTCCTTTTTGCCTCCTTTGCGAATGACACTGATTTCGCTTGCTGCTAAATCAACATCCTTTAAGCGAAGGGAGGTTAATTCATTTACACGAATACCGCTGCCAAGGAATAGGGACAGTATCGCAAAATTCCTCTCTTTATCCCGCTTATAATATCGCAGCTCTGCAGGTGTTAATGTTTCCTCATAATGATGCTCGATATAATGTAGGAACTCGACATCATTATCGTTAATAAAGATTTTTTCCGTTATTTTTCGCGCTCTTTCATTAAATGTTTCTGAGACTTTTTTTATCGGAATTTTTTTCATCACATTACGGTGAAAATAAGGTTCACCACCATCAACCTCTGCTTCTAATGACAGGTAGTTGAAAAGAGAGCGGAGGGCTGACTTTTGCCGATTAACAGTTTTCGGACTGATTTTTTTGGTCACATCATCTTTTTCCGTTAGTTTGTACTTTTTCCTTGCTGCATATTTGAAGTAGTTCTGCACATCAGAAAGAGGCAGAGCGCCTAATGCTTCCACTGGAATTTCCTTCATGCACTCGCAGGAAACAATACCTTCTGCAAGCAGCCAGGAGAAAAATTCTTTATAATCCCTCACATAATTAAACAGAGTAAGAGGCGAGCGAATATCCAATTTATCGTCTACATATTCAACGACATAATAAGGCATTTCCTTCAGCAATTCCTCAAGCCGTTTTTCATACATTTCATGTTGTTTTGTTATTGCCATGATCACACCTCATATCAGGAATAAGATCTATTGCCTGAATTTTTATTTCTGTACATCCACCAATTTTATAGGCATCAGCTCTTACCGAATTTATCGGTTTACTTTATTAAAACGGAATGATAAAAGACTCCTAATTTGGTATATATGTTTATTTTATCAAACAGAACATTAGTTCGTCTATCGGAAGTGTCTATAAATAATACTTTTTTTTGGAGAAGCCCGGGGAATATTTTTGAAAAGTGATTTAAGAACCATATGTATTTACTATATAATAAGTATAGCAAAGAATAATAAATATTTCTGTTTATATTACGTATAGAGGAAAGAATGGCATAATTAAACAATAGAGTAGGTGTGTTTATGCAAAAAATTATTTTTTTGGATATTGACGGAACACTTGTAGATGACAATGGCATTATACCAGATTCAGCTAAGCTTGCTGTTAGAAAGGCGAGAAGCAACGGGCATTTCGTTTTTCTTTGTACGGGACGTTCTAAATCGATATTGTTTCCGGAAGTATTAGAGATTGGCTTTGACGACATTGTTGGTGCGGCAGGCGGTTATATTGAGCTAAACGGAGAAGTGCTGTTTCATGAAGTTATAAAAAAGAATAATCTGCAATTGGTGGTGGACTATTTTAATCAGCATGAAATTGAGTTCTTCTTAGAAACAAATGAAGGCCTATTTGCGAGTAAAAGCTGTAAAGACAGCATCCGTGCACTGATTGATACTGTTTTTGAAACACAAACAGCACAAGCAGAATTACGGAAGTCGATGCAGTCATTTTATAACAGTATCAGTGAAGCCGAAGACTTAGTGAGAGATGATATTAATAAAATTGGGTTTTTAGGTTCTGCTGTTCCGATTGAGCGTATTATGGAACAATTTCCGTCTGTTTTTACTGTCATTCCTAGCACCGTGCCTTTCTTCGGAACTAACAGTGGAGAGGTGTCAATCTTTGGAATCCATAAGGCGTCGGCCATTGAAAAGGTAATCGAGCATCTCGGCCTAGAAAAAGAGCATACATACGCATATGGTGATGGTTCAAACGACATCGAGATGCTTGAATTTGTTCAATACGGTGTAGCAATGGGCAATGCTAAAGAAGAAGTGAAACGGGCAGCTAACGATATTACCGACAGACATGACGAGGATGGTATATATAACAGCTTTAAGAAATATGGGTTAATATAAGTAAAAAAGAAACCTTCACTGACTGTGAAGGTTTCTTTAAGTTAAACATCTTACTTACATTGCTTAATTCCTTGTTCAAGTATTTCCATCGCCAAAAGTGTTTGCTCATCTTTAATTTGTTTGTCTGCTCCATTGATGATAGCGTTATAAATATCATCATAGACGCGACCATAATCTCCAACTTCGGAAACAACCTTTTCTTCGTGATAAACTCCCTGTTCATCCATATATGTCAAGGTGCCGTAATGCTGAGGTAAATCGATTCCGAAATCAGCATGGTGTGGCATATAAAACAGCTTTAAATGTTCCTCTTGTCGATCCTCTGTTTGTTTGACAAAAACACCTTTTTTACCATAAAGCACAAAACTAGGACGCTGTACCAAACGAAAGAAGCTAGATTTGACGGAAACCTTCAGCTTGTCATAATAAAAATCTAAATCAAAATAATCGTTCATTCGGCCAGTACCAAGAAGCTGTCTGACATCATAATGGATATGATCAGGCTTACCAAAATAAGAAATTACCTGATCAATCGTATGGGTGCCATGGCCGTATAAATAACTATGATAGTAAGTAAACGTATGAGTAGATTCTGGAGTTTCCGGTCTAAAATAATCATAATGCATTTCTACTTCAAGCAAATCGCCTAATTTACCGCTTTCCAAAACTTTTTTTGCTGTTAAGAAGTCGGAATCATAGCGGCGGTTTTGATAACACTGGGCAATCAAACCTTTCTCCTTAGCAAGAGCAAATATTTCTTCTGCTTCTTCCTTTGTCAGCATAAACGGTTTTTCCACTAGCACATGCTTATTATGCTCGAGTGCCATTTTTGCATATTCGAAATGCGATTCTACTGCTGTATTAACGACTATCAACTGAATTTCTGCATCGTTCATGATTTCAGTAAGATTAGTAGTATAATGAATAGAAGGATGTGCTTCCCAACTATCACGGTCAGGATTCCTGCGGTAAATAGTTTTTACCTTAATGTTTTCACGCTGTAGTACAAAAGGCAGATGATAACGATTTGTACTTTTACCATTTCCAATATAACCGATTGTTAACATGATTCTCACTCCTAATTAGCTCTTGATAGCTTTAATTATATGGGTGCGAGGGGAAGAATGCTATAATCATCTTTGAAAACGCTTATTTAGGTAAAATAGTTCCGATTTTTTTGTTCATACTTTAAATATATTGGAAAAATAGTTCAGAATTAAAGGAGAATGGAGCGGCTTGTTAATAAAACAGATTGCAGCATATACAAAATTCACAACAACAGAGCAAACTATTGCAGAATATATACTCGCAAATACAAGCTCGATGGAAAATATCTCGATTCAGGAATTAGCGAAACGAACCTTCACTTCTAATGCTTCTATTATTCGTTTTGCTCAAAAAATGGGATTTAGGGGCTTCAAGGAGTTTAAGATTCAGCTGTTGAAATCAATCGAACAACTTGATGGACCGCAAAAAGACATTAATCCAAATATCCCTTTTGAGGACCATTCCCCGCTGATGAAAATAAGTGAAGATATGATGCATTTAACACAGCAAGCAATTAAAGAAACGTATCAGCTCTTAAATGAAGCACAGCTTATGGAAATGACTAAACATTTATATAATGCCAAACGTATTTTCCTGTTTGCGGCTGGTGATTCTCAAATTCGTGCCGAAAGCTTTCAAAATAAACTTTGGAAGATTAATAAATATGCTATTCTTGCTAAAGAGCGAGAAGAATGGGCATTAAACGCTGCGAATTTATTAAGAGATGACTGCGCCTTTTTCATCAGCTATGATGCAAAAGCTATGAATGACTTAGTTGCAGCAAGATTGATAAAAGAGAGAGGCATTCCTATTTTGTTGCTGACATCATATCCTGACAGTGAGCTCGGAAAACTGGCAGATGTAATTATTACCGTATCAAGATTAGAAACGAAGGAAACAGAGAAAATTTCCACCTATTCTTCTCAAGCAGCATTTGAATACATATTAAATGTGTTATTTTCCACTCTTTATCAAATGGAATACCAGGAAAATCGCCAAAGACAATTATGGAGAGCAGAAGTGTTACAGCAATTCGAAGAGAAACCTTTTTAGAGGATGTGCCAATGTTCGGCAGTAAGAGAAGGGGAAGTATGAAATGCTAATTAAAAAGATGAAATACAGCTATAATTTAACGTCACAGGAGCAGTATATCGTAAACTATATACTGGAAAATCCGACAGTTGTATTTAACGCAACAGCTAATGAACTGGCTAAATTAACTTTCTCCAGTTCCTCGACAATTGTTCGTTTATGTAAAAAACTAGGTTTAAAAGGATATCCTGACTTTCAGCTGAAATTGGCACTTGAATATAAGCAAGACGGGAAAGCAGAAAAAAAACACACTGATTTCTCTGAAACCAAAAGCAGCATATACGGGATAGATTTAGTTCCAGGGTTTTATGAACGAGCATTTACCGAAACGAGAAGAATGTTTAACCATGCCAGTTTAGAACATATAATCGAGTGGTTAAGAACCGCTGAACGGATCGATGTTTATGGTGTTGATATCAATTATTATATCGCCCAGCAAGCTTGCGCCAAATGGAATGAAGTCGGCATGATGGCAGTTGCCTATAACAGTGCCAATCAGCATTATTTAACTAATCTCAAAAATACGTCATCTACTATTTCTTTTGTCATTTCCCATACAGGAAGAAACAAAGCAATGATTGATATTGCAAAAAGGCTTCAGAACAATCATATGAAGGTAATCGGTATTACCGGGAGCCGCGATTCTGCATTAGCAAAATTATGTGACGAGGTAATCATGACATATTCTTCTGATAAGCAACTTGAGTTATCTAAAATCTACAACATGATGTCATCTGTTTATATTTTTGATGTATTGTACATGAATTCCTTATTACTTCAACAAGAAAAAGAGAGCTGAAAAAAATTTCAGCTCTCTTTTCTGTTAAATATTATCTGCCGCGAAAATAATATTAGCGTCCATGCGCGCTTCTACCACTTTTTCCATAACAGAACGACTATAATCAAGCAAGCTATAGCAGCGGTTATAATCCTTCGTTTTATAGATGTCATTAAACTTGAGCAGTTCATAGTATAAATTGTTCATAGATGTTTGCTCATTAAATTCTGTCTTAGCTTCGTCATTGTGAAGAATTACCCGTCTGCAGCCATTTGCTCCGTTTTCAACATGAATATAGCCTTTTTCTCCTTGAATCATCACAAAGTTCTCGCTGCGAGTATCCTTTGCACCGGCACACACGGCAATAAAGTCTGGATAAGTTAATAACAGGACGCCAGATGTATCGATACCATTTGAATGTTTATTGGCGGTATAGCTCAGTTTCTCTGGGGTACCAAAGAGACCCATCACAAAATGCAAGTTATAGATATTAATATCAACGAGAGAGCCGCCAGAGAACTGCGGATTAAAGACGTTTGGTGTCTCGCCAGCAAGCAATGCATTATATTTGCTGGAATATTGACTATAGTTGCATTGGACAAGCTTTATTTGCCCAATTTTATTGATATTTTCTTTTATAATTTGATAGTTTGGCAAATGGATGGTTGTAATTGCTTCAAATAACATTAAGTTATTTTGTTTTGCTAACGAGATCAATGTATCTGTTTCTTGAAGGGTAGAGGTAAACGGTTTTTCACAAATCACATGTTTCCCATGCTCCAGCGCACGATAAGCCTGGTCAAAATGGAGACTGTTTGGTGATGCAATATAAACGATTTCAACAGAGTCATCGGCAAATAAAGCATCTAAGTCGGTATAGATTTTATTTACTTCATATTTTGCTGCAAGCGGCTGTGCAGTTTCCTCTTTACGGGAGTAAATTGCCACACACTCTGCACTTGCTATTTTCTCTAAGCCTTGTAAAAAGGCCTCAACAATAAACCCTGTACCTATTGTAGCTATTTTCATTGAGAACACCCCGATTTCTTCGCTGCTTCCACACCATCATTTAATATTTTTAAAACGGCTAAAACTCCTTCATCTTTCACTGGCTTTTCTGCACCAGTTTTTATACTTGCATATAATTTTTCGTAAAGAATACCATAATCGGTTATTTCAGACTTAACCGATTCATTATGCTCTATCCCATTTTCATCAATATAGGAAAGCTCTCCCCAATTACTTGCTGGTTCCACTTCAAACGATGCTTTTGTCACACCGTCTGGATTTTTTTGCTGATGACCGCTGCTGTATTTTATAAAGCTGCCTTTGTCGCCATGGACAATAAACTTCGGATGATTAATCTTTACAGCTAAGCTGCATTTTACCGTAGTCTTTAACAGGCCGTAATGGAAGTCGATATCGACATAATCATCTGATTCTCCTGGATGATTTATACTTCTAACATCATAATGAATTGCTTCTGGCTTACCGAATAAGGAATACAACTGGTCAATCGTATGAACCGCTAATCCGTGCAATAAGCCAAAACCCTTTTGGATATGCTGCGGATTAAAGTAGTCATAATGGGACTGTATTTCAATAAGTCGACCAAGCACACCACTGTCGATTACTTTTTTCAATGTAAGAAAATCACCATCAAATCGTCTGTTTTGATTGGCCATCGCAATCAGTCCTTTAGACTTAGCCAAGTCGAAAATTTCCTCTGCCTCTTCCACAGTTGGCGCAAATGGCTTTTCCACAAGGACATGCTTATTGTGCTCTAACGCTTGCTTTGCATAGGCAACATGACTGTCAACATGAGTACAAATAACGATTAATTCTATTTCATCATCATTTAATACCTCTTCGAAGCTTGTTGTGAAGCGGATATCAGGATACCAGGCTTCTCGTTCTGTATCTCCAATACGATCTTCTTCTCTTCTAAAGATACTTTTCACGTTAATCTGATCTTTTCTTTCTAAATATGGTAAGTGATAATTTACGACGGCATTACCAAAACCTACAAACGCTATGTTTAACATATGAACTCTCCTTTGCAATTTCTTAAAATAATCATAGCATCGAAATGACTATTAAAAACCTATCGTTGTCATTATGGTGATATCTTTCTAAATGCAGTTGAGACCATACGAAACTTGAAATCTGATTTCATTTCCCAAAATATATATGAGGCAAAAAGTAAAAAGATTAAAAGCCAAAGAACCGCTAATTCATGCTATTTATGTAATGAAGATGCTTGCTGAGAATTGGGAAATAATAAACCCTTTTTTTACGCTTAGAAGAGGATAACCATTTATCAGCAGCAGAAATAACAAAAACCTCTCTAGACAAATAATTGAGCAGTATCCTATAATCCGATTAAGAAAGATAGCGCTTACAAGGTTGTTGTCGACAAATAACCAACATGCAGGTAGTGTAACTGAATAAAAGGGGAGAGGTTAAAATGATTAAACCTAAGACATCATTTTTAGAAAGAATCTCTAATATTGTTGTAAATCGATTAGCCGGACCAATGGCAAAGTTTGGCGGTATCCCCGTTGTTGCCGCTGTAAAGGATGGTTTAGTCGCAATTGTTCCTATTGTGATTATTGGAAGCTTGTTTTTATTACTAGCTATGCTCGGTTTACCAGGTACTTTCAGTGAAGGGGCCCTTATCCCAGCATTATCTAGTCTAGCTCCAAAGCTGCTAGTGTTTTTCCATATAACCATGAATTTTCTCTCGTTATATGCTGCTGTTGCGATTGGCATGAATTATGCCAAACACTTTAATATTGATTCCACTAATGCTGCCTTATTAAGTGTAGCGGCATTCTTTTTGATTAATATAAATGATTTAACAAATGGGATGGATGTGACGAATTTTGCTGCAGGAGGATTATTTGCAGCAATTATCAGCAGTTTAATCAGTATTAGAATTTACCGATTTTTTTTGGAAAAGAAAATTACCATCCGAATGCCAGATGGGGTACCGCCAAATGTGACGAATGCGTTCGTTGCGCTCATACCGTTTTTGGTCATCTTAACGGTTTTATGGATAGTCCGTTCTATACTGAACTTTGATATCACAGTGTTTCTGAACTCCGTGTTAGGGCCAGTATTCAGCGGCACAGATAGTATTTTCGTGTATGTACCAAGAGTGTTTATCGGACTTTTGCTTTGGTCTGTTGGCATGCATGGAGATAATATGATAGGACCAATTTTTGAACCATTAAAACTGCAATGGGTAGCGGAAAATGCAGAGGCTTTAGCGAATGGAGTTAACTTAAAGGATTTGCCTCATGTGTGGACGACAGTGGTCGAACGAATCACAATCTGGCCTGCTGCTGCGTGGGGAATTTTGTTCTGGATGTGGCGCTCTAAATTAAAACAAGCTAGAACGTTGGCAGGCATTGTAACACCTGCAGCTGTATTTACAATTATTGAACCAATTGTTTTCGGCTTGCCAATTGTGTTAAATCCTTTTTTCCTTATCCCTTTTATCCTATCAGGGACCATCGTAGCTATAGTAACTTACGGGGCATTTTCCCTACATCTTATAAATAGAGTCTTTGTTGAACTGCCATGGGCTACTCCGCCGTTTATATCAGGCTATGTTGCCACAGGCGGTGACTGGAAGGGAGTGCTTTTAGTTATTATCAACTTTGCTATCGGCATAATCGTATATTATCCTTTCTGGAAAGCCTATGAAAAAGCTGAGAAACAAAAGGAAAGCGTAGAAAACGAAAAAACAGCAAATAATGATTCGACTTTATCTCTTTAATTCGAACATTGGGAAGGACCTATTTCTAGGTCCTTTCTCATGTTTTTTACGATTGGATTAGGAGGTCTTACTACATAGGACCCTCTTCCTCAGGAACGGATTCCTATATATCTTTACCTAGATAATAGGTATGATAAATCTATTATACAGAAGAGTAAAAACAACTTAGTCTGGATTCATCAAGGAGGGTTAACATTTATGATTGAAATGACAGTAGACAAAAAACCAGTTTTAATAACTTTATATGATATGGATAAAAATTATCTGAAAAATAACTTACGAAAAGAAAAAGCTTTTAAAGTACCTACTGCAACTGGAATGACTATTATGGAAAGCGACTATTTATGTGATTTGATCATAGATGTTCAATCTAAGGATGAAATCAGGCAATTAGTTGATATGCTCAGAACAATCAAAAAACGAAATATGCCGGTTAGATCGTTATTTCAAACGTTAGCAATCGGATTAGTTTCTAAAGGGATTCATTAACCACCATTTATTTGTAGTTATCCCTTAATACTATTAGATAAAAATTGTATATCTATGGCATGGAATCGGCAGTATCGGTCTCATGCCTTTTCCTATTTTTTAGCCGAAAAATTGATTTTAAAAGTATGAATCAAGAAGAGGTTAATTATTCTTTATATGCATATCCTAACAAATAATGAGCAGGTGGATTATCGTTTGAGGTGTAAACATGACATTAGCCTATACAATATCCCGATATGAGGAGCTTGAGGAAAAGCTTCCTGCTATCGAGGAATATCTCCAGAAAATAGCATATGGAAACCATGTGAAGATTTTGTATGCTTTATTGGAAGCAGTCAATAATGCCTTCGAACATGGAATCCAAACAGTTAAAGACGGAAGCATTACTTTTTCCATAAAGATAAGCGACAAAAAACTTTATGTTGATGTGTTGCATAATGGAAACGGTTTTAATTATGAACAGAAGATTGGGATGATTGGCAATCCAGATGTGTTTTTTAAAGAGCATCAAACATGTATGCGCGGCCGGGGAATAGCCATCATGCAGAAGCTTGCTGATAAGCTTATTTACACAGAAGAAGGCAAAAAACTGACTCTTATCTTTAGGATAGAGTAGTTTACTAAAATTTAAAGAAAGTGTGGCAGAAATGAAAGTCATAAAAAAAGCTCATATTCACATCCTTGAAATGAACGAAGATATTACGATTAAGAACAGCGAACACTTCCGACTAATGATGGGGAAGTTTCTGCATGAATCGACTGCCTCTTTAATACTTGATTTAAATCATGTTTCCTATTTGAACAGCTCAGGACTCGGTGTAATCGCTGATGGAGCTATGAAAGCAAGAAAAAATGGAAAGGAGCTTGTTGTTTCAGGAATTACGCCACCATTGGATGAGATATTCGAAATCGTTAAATTCAACACTTTTATGGAGCTATTTCCTACATTGGAACAGGCTGAACAATATTTTGAACAAAAGAAGACGCTTTAATGCTTAGAAGGAAAGGGAAGTGTAATGAAGCAGATAAATAGATTATCGGGAAGTAAATGGACAGGTGTCCTACTGGCTGCATACGTAGTAATGGAGCTGTTTATCTTCCTTAAACTTTCTTACAAGCTGAAAACAGGCATGGATATTCATCTTTTTGAAGAATATCAAACATTAAGTTTCTTCTTGCATCTTCCATTAGGTTTATTTATCGTTTGTCTGTTTTGGAAAGAAAGGAAAGAAACAATACGAAAAAAAGAGCTTATATTCGACTTAGAAAAAGTAACACTTAGGCATTTTACCTTATTTAATAATAATCTCTATCTGGCAATTATCGTCAATAACGAAGGCACAATAACAGAAGTTAACGAACGAGTAACTGACGTGCTAGGAGATAAGTTGATTGGGTCTCATTTCAAAGATCTGCTTTTTCATAAAGAAACCTCCAAATCACTTGAAAATTTCGAGGATGTACTAGAAGGGAAAATGGTGGACAGTACAGACATCATACGAGATAAGCATGAAAACCCAGTTTATATAGAATATAAAAGCATTCCGTTAATTATGCAAGGAAGAATAGATGGTGTCTGTGTTATCGCAAAGGATATAACAGAAAAGAAAAAACTAGAAGAGGAAATGAACAAAGATCTTGAACTCGCGACCATTCTGCAGCAAAGTGTACTCTGCAAGCCGCTAATTACGGAGGAGGTTCAGATAGAAGGGCAGTATATTCCAGCACATAATATCGGAGGAGATATGTATGTCTGGTATAGGATTAATGAGCATCAATACGGAGTGTTAATTATGGATGTAATGGGACATGGTGTTTCAGCTGCCCTTGTTTCCATGAGTATACGGGCACTGTTAGAAGGATTGATTGTCAGGGTAAAAGAACCTGTTCTTGTCATAGAGACACTAAACGCTCATATGCATAAATTGTTTAATGATCATACCAGCTCCTTACAGTTTTTCACTGCACTATATGCAGTTGCAGATACGAAAGAAATGAACTTAACATATATTAATGCCGGCCATCCTCCAGGGCTATTGGTACAGTCTGATCATGCAGAGCTTCTTAAATCCAATTGTGTTCCTTTAGGAATACTTGAAGAAATCAAGCCAACCGCTGAAACAGTACCTTTAAAAGATCCTTCGCAGTTACTTCTATTTACAGATGGACTATTAGAAAATATTGACGGTACAGCGATGTACCATGCTGTTAATAAATTGAAGGAATCTGTACTCGCTAATTCACAACTAGATACAAAAGGGCTATTGGAGATATTGCTTCATGATGGGGAAATAAGTAAACAAGATGATATTTCGTTTGTTAAGATGGCAATCAGCAAGTTCCGACATATATAAAACATTATAATATAGGATGATTAAAATTGAATGTAAATACTTTAAACAATGACATAGTAACAGCACTGATAGAAACATATGAAAGCACCATTCGATTGCCAATCCACCTTGTTAACAGCAAGGGAGGGTATGTAATTCGAAATACAGACATCATGCTGCTCTTTAAAGAATATTCTACAGAGCTACTCGACGTACTAAATATAGCTTACCAAATAAAAAAACCAGTAGTAATAACACCAACAGATGAGAATATTGGATGTTATAAATACATCCTGTCACCCTTTTTCCAATATAGAGAAGACTCGTATTTAATTATTACCGGTCCTTTTGTGGAAGATGTATGCGGAAGCAATATAGTGTCTACCGCGTTAAACAAAGACATTCCTATTCTTACCGTAAAGGAGAAAGAAAGCGCCTTAGTAAAGATAAACGATCTACATTATAGCTTAATGTTTGTAAAAAGCTTACGACAAGAGATGACGTGGAAAAATCAGCTGTTGACACTTTATAAAAAGCAGCTCGCTTATATGGAGGATTTCTCTATAAGTAATATTTTAGATTACGCAGTAAAAGAGGGCTTTGTGGACTTTATCGGTATTGCCAAAAGAGAAGAAAATGCTATTTATACCATCCAACATGTAAACGGGGATGCAAAACAATTGGAGGGAAAAAGCTTCTTTATCGGAGAAGGTTTATTAGGACATGCTGCTGCTACAAAAAAGATCTTTCATTTTGAGTCTATAAAAGAATCACCAAAAGCAGGATTCTTTCATCAGTTTGACATATACCCTCAGCATATTTTTGGTTTCCCTATCCAACAGGCTAAAGAAACAGTAGGAATTATGTTTGGAGGCTCCTTGACTAATAAGCCTGTGAGCAAAGAGCTAACAGAGCATTTACAAGCACTTGCACAAGCAGCCGCTCAAACAGAATTTTTAATCCAGCAATTGAAGCTTGTTGACAAACAAAGAGATGTACATGCAGCCTTTTTGAATTTAGCTGACATACTATTGCATACAAATGATCCAATCAGTGTTTTGTACAGCGTTATGGACGTTTGTCATAAATGGAGCAAAAATTGTTTAACTATCTTTACAGCGAGAAGTGGAAAATTGTACAAAAGAGGCAAGGCTTCACAAGCTGCTGAACAAGAGCATCATAAAGTTGCTGAACAACTCTTTTCTAACGGTCACCGAGTTGAAGTAAACGCTTCTAAAAAAGGCTTAATTCATAAGGCAATCACTTTAAATGAGCAAGTTTTAGGTCTGTTTACCATTCACTTCGAGGAAGAGGGGCATTTAGGAGATAAGAGGCTAGAGGCAGAGCTTAAGTTATTAACCGAGGTTTTAGCTGTAAGCTTTGGTTCAAAAAGAATTATTGACTTAGAGGTAAAACAAGAGCCTACTGAAATACTTTTCGAAAGCTTAAAGGAACTAAAACCAGAGGAATTTCATCTTACTTGTAAAGCGACGGAACTACTGAAAGGGTTTATGAGCAAACAAAGCTGGCAGGATTCTGCTGTTGAGGAACTGTTAGAGACATGTAAGGTAATCCCATTCAGTCTAGACTTTCTTCACGATAAAATAAGTGCAGAACGGCTGAAGATACTTAGAGAATATCATCATATACTAAACGGAGAAGAGCAAAGAATCATTCTGACTGAAGAGGCGCAGCTATTAGTATTAGCTTTTTCTTATCTTAAAGGAATCACAATTCCCTTTAAAGACATAAATAGTCCATTAGCCGTTCAATTCCGTGAATATATCATCGTCCAGAAGGAAAGTAGCAGCAAGGAATTAGAAGCGGATCATGCTACAATCGGAATCACGGAAATTGAGGATTTGAAAGATGTGAAAAGCGTAATAGATAATCTTTCATTAACAAGCAGAGAAAAGGAAGTTCTTCATTTAATTCTTGAAGGTTTAAATAATCAAGAAGTTGCCGATTTACTGTTCATTAGCGCCCATACTGTCAAAAACCACCTAACAAATATCTTTCGAAAACTCGATGTGGCAGATAGAGTACAAGCAATGGCGAAAATTTATCGGATAAAGTATGAACAATAAGTGAATTTGAGGTATATAGCTACACACTGCCAGGCAATATCTCTTTAGTTGTGATGAATTATTGAACGTTTTGGCATTTGATAGAAAACTTCTAATGTACTCCTGTATAAAAGGGTAACTAAGGAGAGTAACAAAATGTCGAAAGGAATCTCATTTAATAACAAGGACGTTTTCTTTAAATTTACAAGCGAGCTATACACAGATGTAACGCTTGATTTTTTTGGTCTTCATCAGATACCGAAAATAAAGACGCTATTGCCAAATGAATTCCGATTTACTGCAGATGAAAAAAGATCAGATACTGTTTTCCAGCTGGAAGACGGCTCAATTTTAATGTAAGAATACGAGAGCAATAACAGATTCAAGGAAAATCATTTGAAGTACATGAGGTATGGACATCGTATTTTACAACGATACTTTCAAAGGAAAAATAACATAAAAAAGATTCACTTAGTAGTTGTGTACACAAGTGATGTAACAAAGGTTTTAGATAGTTTAGACGCAGGATTCTTTCGAATTTCCTCCAATCCTGTATTGTTATCAGAGTATAACGGTGATGCTATCATGGAGAATATAAAGGGAAAAATACGTGATAATGTTGAATTAAACCTTGTGGAGCTGTATAAATTAAGTTTTGTGCCATTAATGAACAGCGCAAAGGGTCGTAACGAATTAACACAAGAAACAGTAGAGCTAGCGAAATGTATAAAGGATGAACATATACAACTACAGGTAATTGCAGGAATTCTTACCTCAACAGATAAATTCATTGATAATAACTACGCCATCAAAGTAAGGGAGTGGTTAAAAATGACAAAAGTCGGACGGCTTTTTGAAGAAGGCAAGCAAGAGGCTGTTGCGGCGGCCGTTAAAGAGTCTGTTACAAAGGTAAAAAAAGACAAATTATTGAATTAGCTAAGTCTTTATTAGATGTGCTTGCACCAGAAGTAATAGCAGAGAAGACAGGATTAGATATTAAGGACGTCGAAAAATTACAACAGGAAAAGAATGTACTTAATAACTAAAGAAATAGAATGATTTAAAGCATGGGCCTGATACAGTATAGGAACCATGCTTATTTTATTGCAGATAAATAAAGGTATGAAGACTAAAAAAATGTAACTCAATGGACTTTTCTATCTTAATCAAACAAATAAGAACAATTGTTCGTATAATACAATTTTTACGAATACTAGTTTACATAATTAATTTATGGTAAATAATAAATAACCAATAGTATAAAAAATTTAATGGTGCTTATACTTATCAATAACGGAATCTGCATCCTTGCAATATATAAATCTATTAGTGTATGTCTGCTAAACGTAAAGTAAATGAAGAAAAGGGAAGGGGAGTTGTTTGCCAAGAGCTGAAATAGTACCTTGTTTATTAATAAATACAGTTTTCTTGCCATTAGATTCTATTATTATGTACCTGCAAGATCTACTGGTAGCAATTCGAACTACACTTTATCTATACAGGGTTTGATGATATCTCCAAAAATCTTAGCATTTTGCCGTTTTTACAGACTTTTAGCTTAAATTTTTCTTTTACAGTCGTTAAATTTAACTATTTAACTAAACTTATTTATATATTGTTTAACTTTGAATATTTTACAAATATCGACAAATATTAAAATGTTATCATAGTTTAAGCACTGCAATTTAACGGCTGCTATGCAGTATGTGATAGCAACGCAACCGCCAATTAAATACACTAATTAACCTTAACATCATGGTACATTTGAATTCATAAACAATTCCTAATAATACTATTCGTAAAATTAGTATTATACGAATAGTTGTATATTTCTTTTCCTGTGCCCCCTTAGCATTATAATTAATAAAAATAGTAAATTTTATTAAGGTTATTTGATGCAGTAAATTCTGCACGAACATTTAATTGCGCACAGAATTCATCTGCACACATAGTTTCAACAGATTTTTCATTCATTTAACTTTAGTTTGTATTTATTCGATGTAATTAATTAAAATTAATTCTCCGCTTATTAATTAATTGTTTGTTAACAAATTCAAATCACGTTAACTATTATGTAACTATTTAACCTGTAAATATAATTGCAATTCAAACTAAAACACAAAATTTATCCGATATATCGCATTTTCACTCATATAACATACAATAGCATACCATTCACCTATACTTGCCTTTTTGCACAGTTTCTTAAAAAATACATTTCGTAAAACAGGTCTTATACGAATAGTTCTTTTATATCTCTACATCCAAGAAAAAAGACAATCACTTTAAGTGATCGTCTGCATTACCCGCCAATTGAAGACATTTCGATTTTCTTTTTTTGTTTTATAGATAGATTACTTCGCTCTTCTGAGTAACGATCATGTCGACCGTTCCAAATTTGCGATATTTTATTGATAATAATGTCGTCATTTTGTTCACTGCGTATTAAGCTGCGTAAGTCATGGCCTGCTGATGCAAATAAACAGGTATATAATTTTCCATCTGCTGATAACCTTATTCGTGAACATGTTGCGCAAAATGTGTCTGTTACGGAAGAAATAATTCCTATTTCTTGGCTACTGTTCAAATATTGATAACGTGTTGCTACTTCACCAGTATAATTTTCTTTGATTTGTTTAACTGGCATCTGCTCATTTAGTTTGTTTAGTATCTGCTGTTTAGTAACAACCTCTTCCAATTGCCATCCATTTGAATTACCTACATCCATATATTCAATAAATCTTAGAATAAGCTTATGTTGTTTGCAAAATTTGGCCATTGGAATGATGTCTTCCTCATTTTGTCCCTTTTTAACAACCATATTGATTTTAACAATCATTCCTACGTTTAAGGCAGCATGTATGCCGTCCATTACGGTTGTTAATTTACATCTGTGCCCATTTATCATCGAAAACCGCTCTGCATCCAATGAATCTAGACTTACTGTGATTCTCCTTAATCCTGCTATATATAAATCCTTTGCAAATTTCTTTAGCAAAGAACCGTTTGTAGTTAATCCAATATCTTCTAGTCCCTCGATATTATGAAGCTCCTTAATTAAGGCTGGTAAGTCCTTTCTAAGCAATGGCTCTCCTCCGGTTAGGCGAATCTTTTTTACACCTAGCCTGACAAATAGCTTAGCTGTTCTTACAATCTCATCAAATGACAGCATCTGTTCTGACGGCATAAATGTATACCCAGACTTAAATAATTCTTCTGGCATGCAATATACACAGCGGAAATTGCAGCGGTCTGTAACCGATATACGTAAATCTCTTAATGGACGCTGTAATTTATCTAACAGGTTACTCTTCATGCTGTCATCTCTTTTCTATTATTTTTCATTAAATGTGATGTATATCACAAGTTTAAAGCGGGATACTTGTTATTCTTAATTAGAACAACAACTAATCAAAGTACTGGAGGCTATATGATGAATCAACCATTTAACAAGCATTCTATTATTAGTGAGATTGTTACCGAGTTTCCAAAGGCCAGTGATCTCTTTAAAACATACCGTATTGATTTTTGCTGTGGCGGTAATCGCCCGCTGATTGAAGCAGTTACTGAAAGAAATTTATCAATAGATGAAGTGTTAACAAACTTATCTACACTTTACGAACAAACAAATTTATTAAATGAAGCAGCGATAGACTGGAAAAAAGCTTCTTCTAGTGAATTAATAGACCATATTGTCAGTAAGCATCACCGTTTTTTACGAGAAGAATTACCACTGTTAAGTCCATATGTAACAAAAGTTAGGCGTGTTCACGGTGAAAATAATCCTCATTTAGTAAGAATACACAAGCTGTTTTTTGAACTGAAAGCAGAATTAGAGAACCATATTCACAAAGAAGAAAATGAAGACTTTAAGCTAATCTTGGAATATGAACAACAGCCAACTGACGAAAATTATCAAAAATTAACTGCTATTGTTGCAGAGCTTGAGAGCGAGCATCAAAACGCTGGAGACATTTTGAAGGAACTGCGTGACATTACAAATGACTTCACACCTCCAAGCAATGCATGCGGCACCTATCGTCTTGTTTATCATCGTCTTTGTGCCCTTGAAGCAGATATGTTTCAACATATCCATTTAGAAAATAACGTATTGTTTAAACGAGCAATTAAACTAGCTTAATTGTTAGAAAGAGCATGACAGATTTTGTTCATGTTCTTTTTTTCATGTAATAAACTTGATATAGTCCCTTTGTTCGTTAATATTAATAAAACTATCTTCGTTAAACTCCTCCACAAATTTCACATGAAGCTGTGTCAACAAGCTATTCATCGATAAATCTTGGCTTTTTAATGCAGAAAAGAGCTTTTTTTTGATTTTAAAGTTGTAAATAGAAATTAGAGGCTGAGGTTTTTCGTTTACAATTGGAACGATTGCTTCATATCCGTCTTCTAGATGAGCTAATAATACCTCCATACTCTGATGCGTAATAAACGGGCTGTCAATTGGCAAAACGAAATACCATTCAGCTTGCTCTCTTTCCATGACGCTATATATTCCAGCAAGGGGTCCATACCCTTGAAAACTGGGCGTGTCTTGAATGATGGTTACTTCCTTAGCAATAAATCTATCTGTAATGGCAGGATGTGAAACTAAATAGATTTTTGGGGTAATAGCTTGGAGTGCTTCTATAGAATATTGATAGAAAAATTTATTCTTTCTCCTCGCAAAGGCTTTGTGTTCACCAAATCTGCTAGACTGTCCGCCGGCTAATATAGTACCTATATATTGATGCATATGCCCTCTCCATTTCGTTACTTAAGAAAAAATAAGCTTACTAAAAAAAACACAATTCCATTAATGATCTCTATAATGCCAATTCTTAGCGGTTTTATTGGCCTCTTTCTTGTAGTAAAAAAATCTTTGCACACACTTGGCAAGTACGCTATCGTCATCCACGGTACGGCTATTAACAAAGGAAATAGTAGTAATAATAGGTGGAAAATATGAGACTTTCTTTTAAAAGCGGGATTTTTTCGCTCCCTGATTAATGATTTCACGTAAAAGGCACTGCTCATAAAATAGAGCGTGGTAATACATAACAGGAGGATTGCCTCTTTCGTTAAGCTTCCTTGCCCAACTATATAAGCAGCTGTTCCCCCGAGAGAAAAAATAAGAATGCCGCTTAAATTATTCCATAAGCTCCTCTCTTGCTTTTTTTTAATGAAATATCTACTAACAAAGAGCAGTGGTAATAATAAGAATATGCCCCATAAGAGAATTGGCTGCATCCATATAATTGGAACGGTAAATAGGATAGCAGCTGTACTATACTTTAGTACCCATGGAAGCATATCTTTCTTTAATTTTGGCTTACGGATGATATTCAATAGTGGTGTAGATGTCAAAAAAATAAAAAACCATCCGATTAAAAGAAAAAGATGAAGCCAATTAGGTCCAGACAATATCATTCCGAGCAGATATGGAAGAAAAAACATCATCCAAGTTCCGTGTTCTCTTGGCAAAACCATATGAAATCCTCCCATTTCACTTGCTTGATTAGTTAAGTTCAGCTGTTAATTTTTCTAAATGTATTAATAAATTACCTTCCGTAGTAGTACTGACTAACTGCTTTTTTCGTAATTGATTAAGTGTGCGGTTTATTGTTTCTCTTGATGATCCAATCATGTTAGCAAGCTCTCGATTAGTAAAGTGTGTAGTAATGAGATATAAATCTTTAGTAAAAGGTACACCATTTGACTTACATAAACGTATTAACAACATCACTATTTGATCATAGGAACTGTGCAGGATTTGTTCGACCAATCGGTCTTGCAAGTCAATGATTTTTTCAGCGAGAAACGTAAACATTTTCATACATAATTCAGGATGTTTTATTAGGATTTGTTCAAATTCAGTGATTGGTGTGACAACTACTTGAGCATTTTTAAGTACTTCTGCATGTGCTGGAAAGCTCCCTTTCCGAAATAATCCAACATGAGGAAACATTTCGCCGACTTGTGGCACTGCTACGATTTGTTCCTTTCCCGTTACATCTGTGCGATGGATTTTAAGTTTACCTGCGTATAGAAAAAATACTCTATCAAGCGGGTCACCTTGCATATAAATAAATGATTTCGTTTTATATAGCTTCATATAGGAAATGTCTGCAATAGGAAGAAGCTCGTCATCTGAAAGCTCTTTAAAAAGCGTTACACTTCTTAAATAGTTAAATATTACGTCTGACATCTATATTACTCCTCTACAGTGAATAACTTGTTAAACTAGCTTCCTCTTCGGTAATTCCTGTTCAATCCAAGCAACCAATTTGTTTATGTATGCCTTCTTATCTGCTAATTGATCACAGAATGGGATTATGGAATGAATATTTGAGAGAAACTGCAACTGATCGAGATCACGTTCTGACCGTGTGAAAACGACTTTAGGAAATTGCTCCTGTTTATATCCTTCTATTAATAAAAGATCATAATTTAAACAAGACAGCAGCATATGGATTTTTTCGATATCCCACTTTTGATTAGTTATCTCTAAATGGAGAACTCCCTCACCCTCTACTATACTTGCAACAGCACCTGCATCGCTATACTTTGTGGAATCTTTCACAATATTGTCAGGAATGCCGCCGTGTCCATGATGCTTGACTGCGATGACATTATAGCCTTTCTCTGTTAATTGCTGAATCGTCCACTCCATTGCCGTTGTTTTGCCGCTGTTTTGAAAGCCTACGTATTGAAGTATCAAAATACGTCACTTCCTTCGTGATCTTCTAATAAGAGCACTTCAACTTCCATGCCTTTTTTATAACCTCTCGTTCCTCCAGGAAGGACCATAAGGCAGTTTGCATAGGCAAGTGAAAAGATAATATTGGACTTATCCATACCAATTGGCGCTACGAATAACTGTGTTCCGCCAGTAAAAAGCTTGCTGCGCACAAAGCGTGTAAACGGATTAGCCTTAGGAAAATCAACGTCTAAAATCGCTTTTACTTTTTTCAAAAAAGGTTTATTGCTGCCCAAGCTATGCCGAATGATGGGGCGTGCAAACAGTTCAAAACCGACATAACAAGCTGAAGGATTCCCAGATAACCCATACAATAGCTTTCCATCTAAGCTTGCAATTGTTGTAACACTTCCTGGCCTCATCGCTATTTTATTGCAAAGAATGTCTGCTCCAAGCGCTTCATATACTTTTGGCATATAGTCATAGTCTCCAACTGAAACTCCACCTATTGTAATCATCATATCTACTTCAGCAATTGCCTTGTGTAAGGCGTCATATGTCGCTGTAAAGGTGTCTGGTATCTTTCCATAATGGATTGCTTTTGCACCGCTTCGTTTAATTTGTTCTACAATCATATAGCTGTTGCTGTTACGTATCTTCCCGGGAACTAATGGTTCCTCTACATTCAATAGTTCATCACCTGTAGCAAGAACCCCGATTTTCGGTTTACGCATAACGGCTAATTTCTTGTAACCAAATGTTGCTAACAAGGATTGAATTCCAGGATTTATTTTTGTTCCTTTCCTTACTAGCAGTGTTCCAGACTTAATATCTTCTCCACGAAAGGATATATTGTCTCCCTTTTTTAGCTTTCGAGTAATTTGGATAAAATTCTTTCCGTCTCTTTCTATCTCCTTCACTAGCTCCAACATGATGACCGCATCACAGCCGGATGGAATTGATGCTCCTGTCATGATTCGAACTGCTTGGAGGCCACCAATTCTTTTATGTGATACTGAGCCTGCCCCGATTTTATCAATGACCTCGAATTCTATCCTATTCTCTGATGATGCCCAAGCAGTATCCTCTGCACGCAGCGCAAACCCATCATATGGTGATTTATCGAATGCCGGTACATCCGTTTTTGCGATAATATCCTCTCCTAAAAAACGGTCTGTATTGTCTTCAATAGCAACGATTTCTGTCATGCCTGGATTATGATGCTCCCAAATTCTCTCGATCACTTCGTTTATTTGGACTGGTTTTCGAGATAAGTTCATTTAACTTCTCTCCTTAGTGTTAGTAATGTAACTACTAGGCAAACCTTATAAATCTATTAAATTCTTTTTTATTGCATATTGGACAAGCTCAGGCCTTGTCGTAAGGCCTAACTTACTCATCATATTTGCTTTATGTGCTTCCACTGTTTTCACGGAAATAAATAATTTGTCTGCAATTTCTTTATTTCCATATCCTAGTGCAACTAACGGAAGCACTTCCTGCTCACGGTTTGATAATAAATAATAGGAATCCACGATTTCAGGATCTTGCTCTGGACTCTCAATATGTTCACGAACCATTTTAGTCGAGACTTTTGAGTGAATATATCTTTCCCCTTTCATTACTGCACGAATAGCATGAAGCAGCTCATCATCTTTAGCATTTTTTAAAATATAGCCTGTTGCACCTGATTTAAAAGCGTGATATAAATATTCTTCATCATCATGCATCGTTAGTATTAAGACTTGAATAGGAGGAAAAGCCTTTTTGATTTTCTTTGTTGCCGAAAGTCCGTTTTCTCCAGGAGGCATACTTAAATCCATTAGAACAACATCTGGCTGAAGTCTTTCTACTAAATAAGTAACTTCAAAGCCATCAGCTGCAGTCCCAACTACTTTCATATCCTCTTGTGCGTCAATTAAGAAGGAAAGACCGCTTCTGACGATGGCATGATCATCAGCAATTAATACATTAATCATCTTCATGCTCCTCCTGTTCTAGTGGGATGACAGCTAAAACCTTGGTCCCGATTCCAATGGATGTTTCAATGGAAAATTTTCCTCCAAGCAGAGAGATTCTTTCCTCCATATTTCGCAGACCAAGACCTGTTCCCTTTACATGGATATTATGCAAATCGAAGCCTAAGCCTTCATCCATTACTTCAACACGCAGCTGTTTTTTGCCAGCCAGTAAGTAGACGACAACCTCATCTGTGTCAGCATATTTAGCGGCATTAATAAGCGCTTCCGTACATACCCTGTATACCATTGTTTCAATCTTGCCTGTATAACGTTCTGTTTGAATATTGCTGTAAAGCTCAACCTCCATGCCGAATGTTTCTTCAAATCGTTTACAATAGGACTTTAACGCTGCATAAAGTCCCATATCATCTAAAGCTGCCGGACGTAAATCGATGGCCATCGATTTTATCGAGTTTAGAGATTTTACGATAATTGTTTCGATACTGCTAGCTGTTTCTTTCACTTTTTCGTAATCATTTGTATATCTCATAGATTGTAATTGTATGAGGGCACTGTAGATTTCCTGTGCCAAGCCATCATGCAACTCTCGTGAAAGCCGCTTTCTTTCTTCTTCTGATGCATGGATAACATATTCTGTTAAAGATTTTTGGAATTGAAGCTTTTCTGTTTCTTGTTGGTTTGTTAAATTTCGTAAGATAAGCACATTTACGTCATCCACTTCCTCAAGAGGAAAGTAGCTGCCGCTAAACGGTGTATCATCTGCATGCTGATCGTTCTTTTTTGATAAAAATAACTGAAAAGACTCTAGATTTTTTTCTCCTTCAATAAAACAATTTGAGCAGGTTTGATAACCTGTTTCATTTGTCATGCCGTTGCAAAGATGGCATATCGATGACATATTGGCTACATTCACTTCAAATTTATTAATAAGCTCAATGGCTTTTGGATTCATAAACAGAACTTCATTTTCATGCAAAAAAAAGACTGCATCATTCATTTTATTAAACATTGCTTCAATCAATTTCTGTTTAGAAATGGCAGTTCCCATTTATTCATCCCCTTAACTCATCTAATAATGGGTTTATTTCTGTACAAATAGAAATCAATTCATTGATAAAGGTTTGATTCAATTTTTTCTTTTTTCTAAAGCCGCCTAATAAAACAGCTTGAACTTCCTGTCCGTGTAATAGAGGAATTGCTGCCATACTGACTAGCTGCTCTGTAATAGTTAATGGGAAGTCTTTCGTTTCCTGTATATCTTTTTTTGCATCTTCTATCACATAAGGGCGAGCAGTTTTCCAAACGATGCCAGCAATTCCTTTCCCTACTTGCAGGACAATTTTTTGATAGCGGTTATTGCGATTGTTTGAAACATATTTCCACTTGATCACTACATCGCCATCTTCATTCTCAGCTGCCATGGCCAAACCGACAAAATCTACTTCCAGCTGAAGTCTTATTTCAATTAATAAGTCGATTATTTTCTGTTCTACACTAAGCGTCAATTGATTTCATTCCCTTTTCTAGCATCATATTTAAATTACTTACGCACCACATTTTTTTGATAGATTATATATCGTCTTTTAATATATCCTATTGGCAAGCTAAATGCATGTACTAATCTGCTGAAAGGAAACAGAGCAAGCAGGGCAAAAGCAGAAATGATATGTAATTTAAACAGCAGCGGAACTCCGCTCATCAGGCTGCCATCCGGCTGAAGAATAAATAACTGTCTAAACCAAATCGAGATTGATTCACGATAGTTAAAATCCGGCTGACTGCTTGTGCCAAAAAATGTGCTGAAAATACCTAAAGACATAACGATGATTAAAATGATATTAATAGATATATCTGAGAAAGTACTAATGGAGCGGACACGTACATCTGATAATCTTCGCCATGTTAACAGAATGATTCCCACATATGCCATGAAGCCGAAAATGCCGCCGATCCATACGGCAATCGTATGATACAGATGGTTACTGATACCAAAAGCTTCTGTTACTTCAATCGGAACAAGCAAGCCTCCCACATGGCCAAAAAACACGAAGATAATTCCGATATGAAATAGACTGGTGCCAATCATTAATTTCTTCTTTTCTAATAATTCACTGGACTTAGCTGTCCATGAAAATTGATCATAGCGATAGCGAAAGATCATCCCTAACACAAAGATCATCAAGAATATATAGGGAATAACTGTCCAGAAGAGCTGGTTTACACCACTCATTGTATATTCGCCTCCATCTCTGACTCCATACATGCTTTTAAAGAAAGTCGAACAGCTTGAATCACATACTGATACGGATTGTCTTTTTGTTTCAATTCTTCCTGGAGAAAATACGTACCATCCTCCACTATCGCGAATATTAGCTGCCATTTCTGAAGACGATTATTGTGTATCCATTCTCCATTTGCTAAAAACTCTAGCATTAAAGGTAAGTAATCGGATAGCTCTTTTGAGTCCAATTCTAACCCGCACATGGCGTACATCAATTTTAATTGGACAAGTATTTGCCCTCTTTCTTTGGCATCTTCATATTTTACATAAGTCATGTGAAGTGGTGTTTTTTTACTGAAGTCGAATGTTTGCACATAATACTCCTGCTGCTGGAGCAGAGTTAATTCGCTTATATAGTCAAAAAAACGATTCATATTTTCCGATATTTGTTTATTGCTTTCACTATATAACTCTATTAAAGGAAAATCCTGCTGCTTTAGCCGTCTTTCTTGGGGATAAAGCAGCATCAAACTAAATTCTTGGAGTATGGGTCTGTATTTTTCAAATTCACGTTGATTAATCACGCCATATCCCTCCATAAAAATTCTTTTCATATAAGCTTTGATTTGTTGTGTCGACTGGTGGGTTGTTGTTTGCTCCCATACCGCCCCCAGACAACGAGCAGCCATTGCATGCACTAAAACCTGAGGTGCCTTGTTCTGTATAGGGATCTAAGTATGCTTCTTTATGTGAAGTTGGAATAACAAAACGATCTTCATATTTTGCTATGGCAAGTAAACGATACATTTCCTTCGTCGTTTTTTCCGTTAACCCGACACGTTCTAATCGGGAGGTATCAAATTCTTTATTAGCAGAAACAGCCCGCATATATTGACGCATCATAGCCATCTTCTGCAAAGCAAGTGTTATTACATCCGTGTCACCTGCAGTCAGCATGCTGGCAATATAACTGACAGGAATGCGCATTTCTTCAATCGCCGGGAAAATCATATCCGGATTTTGAATGGAATCCTTGCCTTCGAAATAGCTCATTATCGGGGAAAGGGGCGGCACATACCAAACCATTGGCAATGTCCGATACTCTGGATGCAATGGGAAGGCAATTTTATATTCAATCGCCATTTTATAGATTGGTGAATGTTGTGCTGCTTCAATAAAGGACTCTGCTACCCCATCTTTTCTGGCCTGACTGATTATCTCTGGATCATTTGGGTCTAAAAACAGCTCCAGCTGTGCTTTATATAAATCTGTTTCATTGCTGACAGATGCCGCTTCTTCCACACGATCTGCATCATATAAAAGAACGCCTAGATAGCGAATACGTCCTGTGCATGTTTCAGAGCATACGGTCGGAAGTCCATTTTCAATTCTTGGAAAACAAAACGTACATTTTTCTGCTTTGCTTGTTTTCCAGTTAAAATACACTTTTTTATAGGGACAGCCTGACATACAGAAGCGCCAGCTGCGGCATTCTTCTTGATTGACTAGCACAATCCCATCTTCGTCCCGTTTATACATAGCTCCGCTTGGACAGGAAGCAACGCAAGCTGGGTTTAAGCAATGCTCACATAATCTTGGCAGATACGTCATAAAAGCATGGTCAAAGTTCAATTTGATTTCTTCTTCGATTTTTTGGATGTTCGGGTCAAGCGGTGCTGTTTCAGGAGCCCCTGCTAAATCATCTTCCCAGTTCGGTCCCCACTCAATTTCCATTTCCTTGCCGCTTATTAATGATTGGGGACGTGCAACAGGCTGCTGTGCACGTTCCTTCGGCGAGAAAAGGTTATCATATGAATAAGTCCACGGTTCATAATAATCATCAAGCTTCGGCATATCTGGATTGTAAAATATTTTCCCTGTTGCTACTTTATTGATTTTCGAGCCGGACTTAAGCTGCAGCTTTCCTTTTTTATTCAACTCCCAGCCACCCTTATAATGCTCCTGGTCTTCCCAGCGCTTTGGGTAGCCTATCCCTGGTTTTGTTTCAACATTGTTGAACCACATATATTCCGCACCTGGCCGATTTGTCCATGTATTTTTACACGTAACACTGCATGTATGACAGCCGATGCATTTATCTAAATTTAATACCATTGCGATTTGTGCTTTAATCTTCAAGCCAGTCGACCTCCTTCAGCTTCCGAACAACAACATACAAGTCACGTTGATTGCCAATCGGACCATAATAGTTAAACCCGTAGCTAAGCTGTGCATATCCGCCTACCATTTGTGTTGGTTTTACATGTATTCTTGTTGGTCCATTGTGACTTCCCGGGCGATTTCCTGTAAGCTTTGAACCAGGCATATTAATGTGGCGGTCCTGAGCATGATACATAAACATAGACCCCCGCGGCATGCGGTGACTAACGACCGCTCTGGCAACTGTTACACCATTGCGATTAAATACTTCAAGCCAATCATTATCTTTAATTTCAGCGTTCTTTGCATCTATATCACTTATCCAGACAGTAGGACCACCGCGGAAGAGAGTAAGCATATGCTGATTATCCTGATACATACTGTGGATATTCCATTTACCATGTGGTGTCATGTATCGAAGAATTAAGTTATCTTCAGCTGCCGGCATATTATCCTGTTCATCAAAAATAATTTGCGGCAATGTCGGTTTATAGACTGGTAAGTTCTCGCCATATTCAAAGAACAATTCATGATCGAGATAAAAATGCTGACGTCCTGTCAATGTTCGAAAAGGCACAAGCCTTTCGATATTTGTTGTAAAAGGTGAGTATCGTTTGCCATCATTATTAGAACCGGTGAAAATTGGTGTTGGAATAACCTCTCTTGGCTGGACGGTCACACTTTCGAACGTCATTTTTTCACCTTGCCGTTTTATTGCAATATCCTTTAACGGCATGCCTGTTTTCTCTTCCATCGTTTCCCACGCTCTAACAGCTAACTCTCCGTTAGTTGCACTTGATAGTGCTAATATACTGTTGGCGACTTTTTTTTCATCGGCAATGATTGGCAAACCGTTTTTGATTGTATCATCATCATAAGTGCCTAACGATTGTTTTAATTCCTCATATTGTTCAGTTGTTTTGTAATTAACACCATGGGCCCCTGTTGGGTACGTACCAACTTTTGGTCCTAATGTGATAAACTTGTCATAAATTTGCCGATAATCACGTTCTACCAGTGTAAAGTTTGGCATGGTCTTGCCAGGGATTGCATCGATTTCGCCTTTTTTCCAATCCTTCACTAATCCATATGGCTGCGCTATTTCCGAAGGTGCATCATGGTTGAGCGGAACGGACACTACATCAATCTCAGGAGCATCAAACTGGGACTGAGCCATTTCTGTAAAAGATTTCGCAAGTCCCTTAAATATGTTCCAGTCTGATTTAGACTCCCAGACAGGATCAACTGCTTTATTAAAGGGATGAACGAATGGATGCATATCTGTACTGCTTAAGTCTTCCTTTTCATACCAGGTTGCTGCTGGCAGAATAATATCGGAGTACATCGGAGTTGCAGTCATACGGAAATCCAATGTAACTAATAAATCAACTTTGCCTGTTTGTTCCTCCTCATGCCATTTCACTTCCTCTGGTTTAAAGCTATGACTTGGAGAAGCTAACACATTTTCAGTCGTGCCAAGCAGATGCTTCATAAAATATTCCTGCCCCTTACTGGAGCTGGACATTAAATTGGAGCGCCAAACAAATAGACCACGCGGAAAGTTCACTGGATTATCAGGGTCTTCAATAGCAAAGGATGTTTCTCCTGACTTTAATTCCTTTACCAAATTAGGAATGATGTCTTCCGGATTTTTATTGTTTTTCGCAAAGTTTAATGAGTTTTTATTAAACTGCGGGTAAGAAGGCAACCAGCCTAATCTGGCAGCAAGCACATTATAATCAGCTGGATGTTTATATGTTATATCCTTCACAAGCGGAGAAGCATATAGTTTGTTGCCTAGCTCTTCTTCCTCATATCGCCACTGATCAGATGTAAAATAGAAGAAGGATGTTCCATTTTGCTGACGAGGCGGTGCCTGCCAGTCCTTAGCAAAGGCTATCGTTCCCCAGCCTTCATACGGACGGCATTTCTCCTGACCAACATAATGAGCCCAGCCACCTCCGTTAACTCCCTCAGATGCTGTTAAAATAACTAAGTTCAAAATGGCTCGGTAAATCGTATCACTGTTGTACCAATGATTGATTCCAGCCCCCATGATGATCATCGAGCGACCTTGTGTGTCAATCGAGTTTTGGGCAAATTCTTTTGCTATTTGCTCGACGATGCTTGCTTTAACTCCAGTAATCGGCTCCTGCCAGGCTGGCGTGTAAATATCATCTTCAATTAGGACCGCTGGATCTTCTGAAACACCATATTGGGCAAGCATGACATCATAAACAGTTGCAGCAAACCCGGTGGAACCATCTGCTAATAAAATCGGAATAGCGGAAATTGGCCGGTCAAAAACTTTATTTCCACTTGATTCAAATAACGGAAATTGTATCTTTACTTTTTCTGCATTCTCTTGTGAAAAAGTAGATAATAAGGGCGAAATTGCTTCTCCTCTTTCTGTTTCCAGCTTTAAATTCCATTTTTCGTTATCATTCCAACGCTGGCCAATCGTTCCATTTGGCACTACAATGCGATTGGAATCTTCATCTAAAAGAACTGGTTTCCATGCGCCATTAACCATGTTGTCATCGTTTTTCAGCTCTTCTGCTCGAAGAAATCGGCCTGCTTTAAACTTGCCGTCACTAGTTGGCTCAAGCTTTAACAAAAATGGTAAATCTGTATATTTTTTTGCATAGTTAATGAATGCCTCTTCTTTCCGGTTTATATAAAATTCCTTCAGAATTACATGTGTCATCGCTTGTGCCAAGGCTGCATCTGTTCCTGGGTGAGGTGCTAGCCAGTTGTCTGCGAATTTAACACTTTCTGCATAATCAGGCGCCACAGAAACAACTTTTGCGCCCTTATAGCGTACCTCTGCCATGAAATGCGCATCTGGTGTTCGTGTTAATGGAACATTCGAGCCCCACATCATGATATAACCGGCGTTATACCAATCACTAGATTCAGGTACATCTGTTTGTTCCCCCCATATTTGCGGAGAAGCAGGAGGTAAGTCTGCATACCAATCATAGAAGCTTAGTAGCTCTCCTCCGATCAAGCTTAAAAAACGGCTGCCTGCAGCATAGCTGATCATGGACATCGCAGGAATAGGGGAAAACCCGGCAATTCGGTCAGGTCCATATTTTTTTATCGTATAAATAAGCATAGCGGAGATCATTTGATACGCTTCTTCAAATGTAACGCGAATCATGCCGCCCTTTCCTCTAAGCTTCTTATAAGAGTCTGCTTTTTCTTTATCCTCGACTATACTTCCCCATGCTTTGACTGGGTCTTGATAATGTTGTAATGCTTCTTGCCACATTTTCCAAAGCCGTCCTCGCATATATGGAAATTTAATGCGCAGCGGGCTGTACTCATACCAAGAAAAGCTTGCTCCCCGCGGACAGCCCCTTGGTTCAAACTCCGGCATATCAGGTCCGCAGCTTGGATAATCTGTTGCTTGATTTTCCCATGTAATAATGCCGCTCTTAACGAAGACCTTCCAGCTGCATGAACCTGTGCAGTTAACACCGTGAGTTGTCCGCACTTCTTTGTCATGCGCCCATCTCCCCCGGTAAATATTTTCCCATTCGCGGTCTGTTTCTTGTAAAACAGACCAGTTACCATTAAATTTTTCTGTTTTCTTAAAAAAGTTTAATTTCTTTGTCCGTTTAGCCATTATGAGCCCTCCTGTTTAAAACCGACTCGATCTACTATTCCATTGTATCGACCTTTCTTTCGAACTAACTATTAGGGAAATTCCCTATATTGGCTTTTCAAGAGGTGAAAACAGTCAATTGTCGCAGAATGTTCAAATTTACGCTTTTTGGCAGCCGGAAATTGATTAAGGGAATCCCCTGATTTTTCCGCTCACTATGCTGATAAAATGTTGTTTTTTCACAATATCCCTGGATAGAAAACAAAAAACATCAAGCTATAAAGCTTGATGCTACAATGTTTATTCAGAAAAAAAGCCCAGTAAGTTATTTATTATTTCACAAACTTTATATGCCATTTTCGCTATTGCAGGCTCATTGGCAATCATGTACCCTATGGATTGTAGCGAGTACCAGCGCTGATTTAATACCTCCTATTAAGAATTTTTGTTCATCAATTCACACTTGCATGATTAAGAACAATTTTAGAAAGGATGTTTACAATGGGTACACTTAGAAGCGTACAATTATTTCTCCAAACATCAAGTTTAATTGCAGGATTTATGGTATGGGTTCTTATATCCTCACTCATTCCACTCATAAAAGAGGATATTCCGCTGACAGACGGCCAGACGGCATTAGTGACAGCTGTCCCTGTTATTTTAGGATCATTATTGCGGATACCAATCGGATATTTCACCAACCGGTTTGGTGCAAGGATCATTCATATCATTAGTTTTATTCTGCTGATGCTTCCTGTCTTCTTAATAAGTAAAGCGGATTCAATGGCTGATTTAATTATAGGAGGATTATTTATTGGTATAGGCGGAGCTGTATTTTCAGTTGGGGTTACCTCGATCCCTAAATACTATCCAAAAGAAAATCATGGATTTGTAAATGGTATTTACGGCTTAGGAAATGCAGGTACGGCAATCAGTACATTTGCGGCACCAGTGGTGGCAAAATCAATTGGCTGGACGCAAACGGTTCAGTTATATTTAATACTTTTGCTTGTATTTGCCGCATTAAATATCTTCTTCGGTGACCGCAAAGAACGAAAAGTAACAGTTTCATTAATAGAACAAGTGAAAGGCGTATATAAAAACTCTACGCTATGGTTTATTAGTTTATTTTATTTCATTACTTTCGGTGCTTTTGTTGCCTTTACTGTTTATTTACCAAACTTTTTGACAACCCATTTTGGATTAGACAGTGTTGACGCAGGGTTACGGACAGCAGGCTTCATTGTTTTAGCAACTTTGATGCGTCCAACTGGCGGGTGGTTAGCAGATAGATTTAATCCATACAAAATATTAATGATTGTATTTCTTGGGCTGGCATTTTCAGGCGTGCTCCTTTCATTCTCCCCGTCCATTGGTCTCTATTCTGTTGGTGTATTGACAATCGCGTTATCTGCTGGGATAGGAAATGGAACGATATTCAAGCTAGTGCCGCTTTATTTTTCGAAACAAGCTGGCATCGTAAACGGAATTGTGTCGGCAATGGGTGGTTTAGGCGGCTTCTTCCCGCCGCTTGTTCTGTCGTTTGTTCTTAATGCAACTGGTCACTATTCAATTGGATTTATGGCTATTTCAGAATTTGCCTTAGTCAGCTTTGTTATTGTAGTATGGCTATTTTATAAGGATAATCTTTTCATTGAAAAACAAATCATCAATGAAACGAAGGAAGCTATTTTAATTACTAATCCTCATGGAATTATCGAAGATATTAATCTATCATTCTCCACATTAACTGGTTACTCAAAAGACGAGGTAATCGGCAAAAATCCAAATATCCTGCAGTCAGGAAAACATGATGACGTTTTTTATCAGCATATGTGGAATATGATTAAACAAAAAGGCTACTGGGAAGGGGAAATTTGCAATAAGCGTAAAAACGGTGAACTGTACCAGCAATGGATGACGATAAGCGCCATTAAAAGCAAATCTGGCGAAGTTAAAAAATATGTTGGTATGTTAAATGATTTAGCAGTTAAAAGCTAGCAAACTAGTAAAAGGGTGTCCTGATTAGGAGGATATCCTTTTTTTTGTGTATGTCGATTAAATTATATAAATATAACGAAATCCTCTTTTTATTTAGTGTATTTAAAGGGGATATCATTCCCCTTTTTACAGTTTCATTCCCATTCTGCTTTTGTATCTTTTAATCAGAATTTGGCAATCGACACTAACTACTCCTTTTAGCGGATAAAGTTTTTCGGTCAAAAACTTTTCCATTTCTTGATTATCACCAAAGATACCATGCATATGTAATTTACTAGGTCCTGTCATATGATACAAGCTAGTAACAGAATGTTCTTCAGCAAGCTTTGCTGCTACTTCTTCTAAATGCTGGGGCTCTACCTCTACATTAAAAAACGCAGATACATGAATACCGATTTTAGTTGGATTAATCACCGTTGTAAATTTTTCGATTACGCCTTTCTCTGTTAGGTTGTTAATACGCATTTGCACAGCAACCCTTGATAAATCAACTTCTTTTGCGATATCTGTGTAAGAAATGCGGCTGTTCTCATGGAGCATAGATAAGATGGTTTTATCTATTTCATCGAGCACTAAATTTGGAACGCTATAATTGGAAGACAAATTTATCATACCTCTCTTTCCTTTTGTTTCTATTATTTTCGAAAAACGTTATAGAGTGTATTTAACCATATAGAAATTTAATAGTAAATAAAAAAGAACAGAGTTTTCATATAGTAATAAAACAAAACATATTTCATTAAATAATAAATATTTTGCAAAAGAACTATTACATTTCGTAACGATATATGATATAAATAAAAATATTAATTTGTATACAAACTATTCACTATCATATGAAAAGTCAGAATTTAATATTTGAAGATCGGCTTTTACGGAAAGGAGATGGATTTTTTTAACTTTTTATTTCTGAAAATTTTTAATTTTGTATTATTACTCACCATGACATGAACTTTAGGAGGATTTATATGACTATTAACGAACCAGTATATGCAGCCATGTTAGTGCTTGCATTAATAGCGATTGGCGAAATTGTTTCCATCTTAACACGAGCACGCGTGCCAATGCTGCTTATTGCCATAATGGGCTTTCTTATTTTAATTTGGACAGGGATATTCCCTGAAGACATCGTAGATACATCTTCTTTTAGCACAATGGGTACGTTACTGACAGGTCCTCTCGTTGTTCACTTAGGAACACTAATCCCGCTTACCTTAATGGGTAAACAGTATCGGACTGTATTGATCGCCTTAGGTGGAGCGTTAGTTGCGTTAGTATTTGTACTTCCTGTAATTACAATGCTCTTTGGTTATGAGACTGCTGTAGCTGGTACAGGACCGTTAGTAGGTGGAATTGTTGCTTTTATTGTTACCTCTGATGCAATAAATGCAGCTGGATATGAATATTTAGTCGCAATACCGGCGCTAGTACTCGCCATACATAAGTTATTTGGATTACCAGTGGCATCAATGTTTCTTCGTAAATACGCATTAATTCTGCGTGCTAAATGGGATCAAACGGATTCAAGTTCTTATATTGCTGCAGCCGCAGAGGTTCCTTTGCATCATGGTGCAGAAGCAGTCAGCAAACCTAAGGTAAGAAAGAAATATGAATTTAACACGGCCAATATTTTATTGTTTAAGTTGTTCGTAGGAGCATCGCTTGGAACAGTACTTGGAGAACTTACAGGGATAAGCGGAACAATCTGGTGTTTATTCATCGGTGTTATAGGCACGAAAGTAAACTTCTACAATGAAAACATCATGGATAAAGCAAAAGCATCTAGTATCGCTGTATTAGGTACAATATTTATTGTTATTGCTTCCATGAGTAAAGTAAGTCTTACAGAGTTCCTGCATTTTATTCCACAGGTTCTAACCATAATCATTATCGGTGAAATAGGCATTCTTGCAGGTGGGTTTATTGTATCAAAACTAGTAAAATGGCACCCTTATAAAGGGATGTCGCTTGCATTGACGGCGATGTTTGGCTTCCCTGCTGATTATATTTTATGCCAGGAAGTAAGCCGCAGTGTTGGACGAAATGAAGAAGAGGAAAAACGACTGTTAAATGAATTATCACCGCCGATGCTGATCGGAGGATTTACAACAGTAACGGTCGCATCTGTTATCATTGCTAGTATTTTAGTTAAAACATTGTAAAGAATATTAGAATAATAGAATGAAAAACACTTATCATAATCTCTTTTAGTAAAGGAGGATTTTTGATAAGTGTTTTTTTCATCGATACTGTTCTTATTTTAGTTTTTACTCCTGTAAAAATTAAGAATTGTCGTATTTCTTCTTTGCAATCCAATCTTTCGATATCAGTATTGCTGCAAAACATAAAATCAAGGTAATGAGTAAGTTTGCTGTTAATTTAGAATGGATGATTCCTGTCATAAGGATTTCAACAGCATGTGCACTGATCATTGCTGGGTTAATTAGATCTACAAAAGAATTAATGCCAACGAGAGATCTGCATAATAATAAAAGAACAATAGACAGTAATGAAATAATACCTTGATTGTTAAATAACGTGCTAAACATGGTCGTAAAGGAAATAATGAATAATACCCATACTAAATAAAACAGCAGTGCTAATAACATATCAGCAAAGCTGACATTGGTAAATAAAAGGTTCACATATGCATATGAGGCGAGGTATCCTATTGCGACACACGCTGCAACAAACCAATAATTAGAGAGGACCTTTGCGCCAATGTATTGAGACACACTGACTGGTCTTGTCAAAATAAAGGCTAACATGCCATTTGCTTTGTCAGATTGCACGGCACCCATTAAGGAAATGACGATAATTAATAGCCCTAATTGATCAAACTGTGACTCAAGTGTAGTCGCTAGCACCTCTCCCCCTTTTAGCTGTTCAAAAAAGCTAGGGTCAATCGTTATTCCTTGATCTCCTCCCATTGCTTTTAATAGAGCAGGCAAGTAGTAGCTGAGGACCGGTTGCATCATTCCTAAAAGGATAAACACAAGCGGGAACCAAACTATTTTGAAATCACGAATCATTTGAACAAATTCTTTTTTTGATAATATCGCAACATTATTCATCATTACACCACCAGCTTAAGGAATATTTCTTCTAGTGTATCGTTATCTATTTCAAATTTTAAAATATCTACATTATTTTCTAATGCACTTGCTAATAGCATATTTTTATTGACGAGAATATTATCCACTTCGATTTTCACAGTAGTACCGACTGCCTCTGCAGCTTTAACATAATCCAAACCTTTCACAATCTCCAGCCAGCTGAGACTTGCAGAAGTTATTTCCATTAAGATGCTATTGCGGCTGTGCTTATTCAATAAGGCTTCTTTTTTAGTATCTTCAATCTTTTGGCCATCCTTAATAATCACAAATCTTTCACAGATATCTTCTGCATCGTTTAAGATATGTGTCGACAAAAGAATGGTGGTGTCTTTTTTGATAGCTTGAATGATATTGATTACCTCTCTTCTGCCAATGGGATCTAATGAGGATACAGGTTCATCCATCACAATAAGAGAAGGTTTATGCAGCAAAGCTTGGGCAATTCCCAATCTTTGTTTCATGCCGCCGGAAAATGTTCTAACCCGAGCGTTGCTGTCTTCCTTTAAGCCAACTTTAGTTAAAAGGAGCGGTATCTCCTTTTTTAACGCCTCTTTTTTCATTCCTGTCAGCTCTCCCATAAACATCAGTGTTTCAAATGCTGTCATCCATGGAAAGAAATTTGGATATTGAGGCAAATAACCGATTTCCTTTTTCATATCCGTAATTTTCTTTCCATTAAGAAATACTGCTCCCGAACTTGGATGAATAATATCTGAAATGATTTTAATTAAGGTTGATTTACCAGCTCCGTTTGGCCCGATTAAACCCACACATTCCCCAGCTTGCACTTCCATAGAAAAGTTATGGACAGCTGTTTTGTTATTAAAATTCTTTGTTATATTTTTAATTTCTAATTTCATACTCTGTTAGTCTCCTTTCTACTTAATACAAAATAAAGGATTGGACCGAATAGGTTAATAAATATAATGAGTAGTGTCCAAATTAATAAATGTTGCCGGTTTTCTCGGTTACGATATAAATCGATTAAGGCAATAGCAATTAGGATAAAGTTTATAAAAACGAACGGCAATACAATAGGCAAAATCGAGAAAAAATCAAAATCCTTTATATCATTTAATCCATAATGAAGATTCAAAATCTTACTCCTCCTTATATATTTTTATTATCATTATTGATAACGATAACATAAGTTTTTAAATATTGCACTATTTTTCCATTTTTATTGTCGTTTTTATTATTATTCTTTATAATGATAACATTATCAAAATGGTGAATATATCACGTACAGATTGGAGCAGGTTATGGTAAATAAAGCGGATGCATTAATACACCCAGTAAGAATCAAAATTTCACAGGCTTTAATGAGAAGTGGTGAAAATGGATTAACACCGTTAGAGATGGTGAAAATGATTAAAGACGTGCCTCAGGCAACGCTGTACCGGCATATTCAAGTATTGCTGGATGCAGGAATTATTCGAATTGTGAAGGAAAAAAAAGTCCGATCTGTCGTAGAAAAATATTATGCATTAAACGGAGAGGAAGCAAAATTAAGTCCAAGTGAATGGAAAGAAACTTCTAAGGATGACAAGATAACTTATTTTTCTTACTATCAGCTCTTCCTCCTAAATCAATATCAGAGCTATTTAACAAAATCAGAGGAAAATGGCAATGCGGAGGATCCGACCTTTTCTTTTGTCGAAATGAAGCTTGATACACAGACCTTTCATGGATTTCAACAAGAACTCAATGAATTAATGGTTAAATACTATAACACCTCATTAAAAAACGATAATAGTGAACCTACTCGCACTGTAGCTGTTACAATCATACCAGAATCTTAATACTGGCAATCAAAAAGGATAGAGGCACTAACGCCTCTATCCAAATTAACTATCTAAATAATCACACAGCTCAATTAATGTTCCATTCGTCGAAGCTGGGTTCAGATAGATTAGCCGTCTTCCTCGTAAGTTTACTCTCCGTGTATCCTCCAGAAAACGGATGCCTTTTTGGCGTGCTTCTTGGATGGCATCATCTAGGTTATCGACACGATATGCAAGGTGATGCACCCCTTTGCCTCGCTGCTTTATAAAACGTGCCATTGGCGATTCCTTTGTTGTCGGTTCTAGTAATTCAATGACTTTGTCTGCGGTTTTGACTACTGCGACATGCACCTCCACTCCTTTGGCGTCACTTGTGTAACGGTCCTCCAGGCTTCCGTTTAATACATCCAGGTAAAAAGGCAATGCATCGTCTATGCTTCGTACAGCAATTCCGACATGATCTAAAATATAATTCAAAAGAAGTCCCCCTGTTACTTAATAGGTATGCTTTGATTCATTATACACGAATCTATTATGTTCTTTGCATCCAAGCTATTAAAAAAGACAATCGGAATTAATCGATTGTCTTTAGGAATAACGTCTCATTAATTCATCTATGTATGCATTGCCGCGGGGCGTCACTACTGCTTCCTTTAAGAATACAACGAGCACTTCGCCATGTGCGCCTCTTGCGTATTTTACGTTTGCTATAATACCTTCGTTTTCCATTCTTTCTACTTCTGCATTAAACTCTTCAGGAGAAACGATACCAACATCTTTTGGCATTGGTTCGCGCCCCTCTAATAATCCTAGAAGTACAGCAAATCTTATTGGTATAGCATTGTCTGTCATGTGTAGCACCTCCGCTTTATATTATACGCAAATACTGTGTGGATGTCTTATGATTCGATTTGGTGCTCTCTTAAATAATAAAACGGCTGCAGATAACAGCCGTTTTGTGCTTTCTTTATACTTTAAATTTACTTACCGTTTCTTGCAGCTCTTCTGCTAAACGAGATAGAGTGATGCTTGAAGCCTCAATTTCTTCCATGGAAGCTAATTGTTCCTCGGTAATGGATGAAATATTTTGTGTGCCTTCAGAAGATACTTGGGCAATTTCGGAGATTACCTCAATAGAGCCAACTACTTGTTCTGCTCCTACTAGCATTTGCTGTGCTGCTGCAGATACTTGGCCAATTTGTTCGGCTACCTCACTAACTGACCCTTTAATTTCAGCAAAAGAGTTGCCTGCAGTAGAAATAGCGGTGATTCCGTCTGTTACTTCTGCTGTTGCTGCATTCATCGTTTGGACTGCTTTTTCTGTTTCTTTCTGGATAGAAGTAATCAGCTGGCCAATTTGCTGTGCGGAAGAGGCAGACTGCTCTGCAAGCTTGCGCACTTCATCAGCTACAACAGCAAATCCTTGGCCATGCTGTCCTGCCCTCGCTGCCTCTATTGCTGCATTAAGGGCAAGCAGGTTAGTCTGGCCAGCAATATTGGTAATAACATCAACGATTTCGCCAATCTGCAAGCTTCTAGCGCCTAACTCTTTAACTACTAATGCTGCGTCATTAACAGAATGATTAATAGAATTCATTTGGTTTACAGCTACTTGTATCGCCTGTTCTCCGTCTGCTGCATTAGTCGAGGCGTTTGCTGCTGTTACTGTTACACTTTGTGCGTTTGCTGCTACTTGTTGTATTCCTGCAGATACTTCGTTCACTACTGTTGAACTGTCATTAACACTTTCTACCTGCTTTTCCGTTCCAGCAGCAACATCTTGTACAGTAAGCGTTATTTGTTCAGATGCTCTGCTTGTTTGTTCTGCACTTGCACTCAGCTCGGCACTAGAAGAAGCGAGATGCTCGGCACTGCTTTTAATATGATGAATAAGGGAGCGCAGATTTTGGATCATGTCATTAAAGGCAGTCTCAACATCCTTCATTTCATCTTTCGTCTGTAAATCGAGCTCTGTTTCTAGGTCCCCATCTGCAACATGTATAGTTACTGCTTTTAATTTTTGGACTGTGCTGCTGATAGACAGATAGAATCCTACAAAAATATAAATGGTCAAAATAAATATCAGCACAACTACTGCAATAATGGCCGCTTTAGTAAGCTTCAAGTCTTTAGCCTGCTGGGTCATTATGCTGTTCAATGCTTTTGTTTCTAGCTCATACAGTTTAAAGCTAGTGTCGATTGTTGCTGTTGCCATATTATAAAACTCATCCGTATTAACAGTAATAGAAGTATTAGTACTAAATTCTTTTTGCACAAACTCTAAGAATTTATTTGTTTCTTCTAATGTACTTTGACTTGCCTCGCCTAGACTGTTTTCTAGAGATGGCTTATTAGTAAAAATGATAGCTTTCCCGTGCTCAAGCAGTTCAAGTGAATTCTGAACAGAGGCATATAAGGAAACTAATTGAATTTTTTGGTCATCGGTGATTTTTTGTTCTGCGGCAATACTCATCCCAACAGCGCGGATTTGCCCAAGATGTTCTGTCAAATTAGGCAATGTAGTTGTTACATCGTTAATAATGTAGTAATTTTCTGGTGCTTTCGCTAAGAATAATTCTGATTGGTCCCCAACCTCGACCATAAAATCTAAAATATTGCCTAAATAATCAATATGCCTGCTTGTTGCTTCCTGTAAGTTCAGGCTCTCAACATCTGATTGAAGTGTATTCCACTGTTGTTTCATTTCTGCCCATTGATCTGACACTTGGATAGAACTGCCTGTTCCTTTTACAAATGCATCCATGTTTGCAATGTCTTCTTGAATTTCCGCTTGCTTTTCTTCTAGCTTGGGCTTGTCTGAAGAATCGCCGCTAATGACACTTACGGAAATAGCGCGGTGCTGCTGAACATCCTGCAGGAAATCCTTCAACAGAGTATTATACTCCGTACCTACTTGTCTTTTTTGAATAGTGTCGATTTCCTTATTCGTTGTGCTTAACAGCATAAAGCTCATAATTAAAATTGGTATCCCTAAAATCCCGCCGATTACAGCAAATTTTTGTATATATTTAAGTCGGTTCATCAGCGCGATGATTGGTAAAAAAATCTTCAAAAGTATCCCCCCTATAATATAGATAATCTTTAATAAGGGAGTAATTTTCTCCAGTAAGCTTATTAAAGATGAACAATGTATATATCGGTTTCACAGAAGGATACTCGATGAAAACAGCGAAAAATAAGAACAGATTCCTATATAGGAATAAAAAATAGGACTGAATTTAATCAGCCCCATCATTTTTCTTTTCAAGAAAAGACAATCTGTGAAATTTATTAATATATGTAAATAATTCTTCTCCAGTTATCTGTTGCATGCCAGCAAGTGGTATATACAGTGCCTTGTATTTTTCCGGTACCCAAATGTACGTGTGAATATAATCAGTAGTAAGAAAGCCGCATGATTGCCAAAATTTTATTCTTTTTCGATTATCTGCTGTTTCTGCTGACTCCGCCTCAATAATGAAGGTCTTAATTCCATCTGCCCCAGCCTTTTGCTTTAAATACTCAACAAATTGTCTGCCAATCCCTTGATTACGTTCTTTTTCTGATACGGCCAAATAATCAATAATCATGATCTGCTCTTGATTAAGCTTACCAACGAGCGCCATGGCAATTGCCTTCGATTCGTTATAACCGATATAAAGCTCGGCAATCCCTTTGGTGAGCATATTTTGAATGATTTTAATTGGCTTTGCTCCCTTTTCACCAAATGCCTCTGCATAAAGTGGCCCGGCATCCTCCCAAAGCTCCTGATCCCATGTGGACGTTGTTTTTATTTTCATAAAGTAATCTCCTTACTAGCCTTTTTTATTATTTTACACGAAAACAAATATAGCATCCTTGATTTACTCTTTATGATAATATATATGTAAATAAATTCCTGGAAATTAGGGCAACTTTCAGGTGAAAGGTGTTAGAAATATGTTAACTAATGAAGAGTTAAAGGCTATTAAGGCTCTCCAAGAAATTTGCGAAAGTATTGATACATGTCAGCTCAAGCTAAATTTTGATATGCTTGAGAACAGATCTGGTAACACAAAGGAAGACTATTTTCATTACGAAAAAGACAAGCTGGTCGGATTTCTTGGCAGTTATGGTTTTGGTAATAAAGTTGAAATTTGCGGCATGGTTCATCCGAGTTATCGACGGAAGGGGATATTTTCTAGACTATTAACAGAGTGTATGAAAGACTTAAAGCGCCGCAATGTTCATACCATCTTATTAAATGCTCCTTCAGAATCTCAATCAGCCAAAGATTTCTTAAGAAACCAATCCTGTTCCTTTTTTATGTCAGAATACCAAATGATGTGGCAAAATACGGAGTTATCATTAGATGCTGGAGTAGTTCTGAGGCCATCTGATTCTCCAGCAGATTTGGAAGCAGAGGTACAGCTTGATATTCTGGCATTCGGATTGGAAGAAAAAGAAGCCCGTGAATATAATAACCATTTGAAGGAAAGTAACACAGAGCAGCACTATATCATTGAAGTAAATGGAACAACAGCAGGAAAAATGAGGGTAGCGGAATCAAACGGAGAAGCTTGGATTTATGGGTTAGCGATATTTCCTGAGCTTCAAGGCAAAGGTATCGGCAGAAAGGCTTTATCAAGGATAATAAAGATGGAAAGTCAAAAAGGTTTACCCATCTTTCTCGAAGTAGAAGCGAAAAACGCCCATGCGCTTAAACTCTATCAATCATGTGGTTTTAGAAGCTACCACTCTCAGGATTATTATAAATATCAAAACTAGTTAAAAGGCTCAACGTGATAGTTGAGCCTTTTCTTAAAGGACCTCTCTTTATAAAAATTCCTTCTTATATAACCTATCTTTGCAAAAAACATAAAGCAGTTTACCACGCATTAAAACATGTCCGCTGATACGTTTACACTTGTCATCAACAAAAGTTACGTTACCAGCCGGAATAATCGTTTGATTGCTAATGTTATAGAGCATCAACGTATCACAATCAATTTCTACAAGCAAGTCTTGTTGGTCAAATAGGAATTGCTGAAATGTATCATCCCCCTCTACTACATAGCATGCCGTTTCCATAAAGTCTTTGAGCTGAACGAGCTTATATTGATCATAGTAGTAAAAGTTAACTTCTTTAGAGCTGACGATATTCATGGCATAGCAATCTGCCATTTCATATTCTTTTGCTCCCCATAATTTCTGTCCGCTTTTTGAATAGGCGGCAAGTCCGTCTGCGCCCATTGGCTCGAGATCGTCAATTGCTCCAAAGATACCTTCATCAAAATAACTTACCCAAATGGTGTCAGTTTCGTCTATCTGCACTTGACTAATACCGTCACCGAGAAGGAATGTATCCATTAATTGTCCTTCCAGATTATATATTTGGGCGTTTGGTTCCATTTTTGCTCCGTCTGTGCTGCATCTGCCTTAGACAAGTAAAAGGGAGCCGTCCGAAAAAATATCTGCATCTGTCGGAGAAATCGGTATATTTTTAATTCTATTTTTCTTACGTTTCCGTCTTTTATTAATGTTATCGTACAATCTTGATTAGAAAGGGAAAAATCTATTTCCTCCTGAGGTGTTTCTATTAGCAGCAAAGCACTATCTCTTGTTATTTGCCCATTAAACCATTTCGTGCTAATAGGGTATGTGCTACACATATCTAATCGAATTTCCTCTATTTTCATCACCTTATTTCCCTGTTTTAAAAAAGCTATTGTATCTCTGTTATTTTCCCATGAACAACAAATCTGCCTTCATTCGGGTCTGACAGATTGCTGCATGTTGATAATGTGATAATCTGGTCTTGTTCATTTAATTCTACGTTTGTTGGAAACGCAGATTTTACTGAAATAGTTTGCAGGAAATCCTTGTATTGTTCATCTGTAGAAAACTCTGTTTTTAAATAATCGAATTCGGTGGTTGTTGCATAAACAGAGAAAATTTCGACTTCGTAGTTTCCGGCCTTCGTTTTATACTGGAAGGTATGGTGCTTGGAAAAAAAGTCTTCATCTAATAATTTCTCTAACTCGCCAAACATTGACCCATTTTTCATTTCATGACCATAGATGATGGTATGAAGATTGTCTGCGCCTTGCTTGTTTCGATAATCCATAAAAATACTTCCTGCTTTTGACTCTTCTTTTTTATAATTCCGATTCAAATAGTATTCATTATCCGTGCTTTGTAAAATCGGATAATCTATTTTTGTATCATCTATCGTCAGCCACCCGATAATATCTTCATTGATTTCTGTCATGCTTTCAAGTGGATCTGCTGCCTTACTTGTCGTGCTTGTGTCTTTGTGATACACTTCTTGAATTTCTGCCATTATCTTATCATTTTTCACATAGCCGTACACAATATGACCAATCTTAAATAGGCTAAAAAGAAAGACACCGATTGAAAGAATAAGCACGATTTGCTGCAGCCAATTGGATTTTTTTTGCTCAATGATCGTCAAATTCACTCCACCTTTACTGCTTTAAATGAAAGATGCTCCCATAAAGCTAATTCTTTAGGGGAGCAGTGTTGTAATTAATTATTGGTTTGCTCGTTTCATTTTTCGCTTCCAGAATACAATGGAAGCTGCTACTGCTGATGCTAATAATGTGCCTACATATAGGAAAATATTCGTATTATCCCCTGTTTGCGGGTTTTTCACAGAATTTGTGTCTGCTGTTTTGCCCGAATTGTTCACATTTTCGTTGCTGCTGCCAGTAACAGGTGCTGCTTCTTCCTTGTCCTCCTTATTTATATTATCATTGTTATCCTCTGTATTTTCTTCGTTATTATTGTCTGAATCTACTGGTGCTGGGTTATTACTGTTATTTTCTTCGTCGTTATCAACTGTTTCATCTGGATTAGAAGGAACTTCAGGAGTGTTGTCTTCTTCTGGTTCTTCTTTTTCAGCTGAAACTTGAAGTGCATTTTCCCCATAAACGATTTGATAGTTTTCAGGAAGTCCTGTTATTTCTACAGAAGCAAATTTGCTGTCACTCGCTAAAGTGCTGTAGCTGATAATATCTGCATCTGCTGCAGGTACATAGCCATCAGTAAAGTTTAGCTTCAATGTACCGCCAAACGCTGCTTCTCCGTCAATTTTCAAAACTTCTTCCTTGCTGCCGATGTTTAATTCAAGTGTACCACCATCTGTTTGGGTAAAGCCTTCTCCGATTGTGATACTGCCAGTTATATTTTCATTCATTGTACCGCCGTTATTAACAACTTCACCAGCACCAAAAGCTGTGCTTGAGTTTGCGATAAGGGAACCTTCTTCCAATACTGTTCCACCGGTATATGTATTGTTGCCTGTTAATGTTAAGGCTCCTGTTCCATCCTTCGTTAGACTGCCTGTTCCAGAGATATCATTTTTCCAGCTGTCAGCAGCATTGAAGCCGCCAAGAGAGCTGTCCATCGTTACATTAACATCTGTTTCAAATGCATCAAATCCTCCTGCTGCTGCAAAAAGATTCAAACGGCCCCAGCCTTCACTGTCGTCTAAAACAGGGTAACCAGATGGCAAGCCTGTTGTATACAGCACCCAGCGGCGTTGCATGTCATCTAAATATGGGAAGCGAGTTTCCAGCAATACTTCAGCACCCTTTGGCACTACCATTGGTTTTGTTGTGTCGCCAATTTGTTGGAATCCGTAAGTAAGACGCTTTGTATAGTTTTGTTTATTTGTTTCGTAATCACTGTAAGCATCATATGAAGTGCCTTCTTGTGTTAGTAGCACTTCATGTGCTTGTTTGTATGCTGCGTCTTTTACACTTTTGTTCGCAGGATCATTCAGTGCTGCAGCTGCGACAGCTGTTGACATCACTCGGCCGCCGATTACATCCAATGGTGAATGCATTCCAGCTACGATTCGGCTGTTGCCAAGCTCTGATGCTCTTGTCATCATTTCTTCAAAGCGTTCTGGCACTGCATAAGCAAGTCCGTATGATGCTAAATATGCTGCATTTGTATGTCCGCTTGGAAAACCGCCATCACTAGATGGGTCGTCCTTTTTAGCGGGAACAAGTGTCGGCAGTATGCTTACATCTTCACTCCAACGGAACGGGCGTTTATAGCTATAGTAAGCTTTTGCTGAAGAGGTAGAAGCTCCTGTCCAGCGGATTGTATTAATCAGGTTTACCATACTTCCAAGACTGGAATCAGTATCTGCCCAATTGCCGTTGCTGTTTCCGCCGTCTTCATATTTCACACTTGTCGCATCTTGAGGAATTTCATCTGGAATCGTTGTTCCAGCGTTAGACCCTGCTTTAAAATTATCTGCATAAGGCCCAAGACCTGTGATTACACTATAGTTTTGATTGCGGCGATCACTTAAGTAAGCATCTTTTGCTTCCGCTTCTGTGCGGTTTTTTGTAATGGAGATAGAAGTATCGATATTATGTTTATGTACACTCTCATTTAACACTGTTCCGTTATGCCATGAATCTCCCGGCTGCCAAATGTCTAAAAACTTCGAGAGGACACCAATAGAGGAGTTTGTCTCAGGGGTCATGTTTGAACTTTCATTACTGCCATATACGTCTACATAGTATCCGTAAGCTCCCGGTTTTGGTTCAATTGCAGAATGATCAGTTGCTGCAGAAGCGGAATAGGCACCTTGTGTAGTTAATAGTGTTGTTAATAATAGAATCGGTATTTTCGACTTTTGATTTTTCTTATTATCCTTTTTTACGCCTTTATTTGACAAATTCATTCACTTCTCTCTCTGTATTTTTACTTTCAACGTTAGTTTAATGATAGATTGTAAATACAGTGTGAATTTATCGCTAATAAACGTATAGTTTTTGAAAATGTTGTATATTTTTGTATTTTTTCGGCGAAAGATGAAACCTGTCTGTATACGTTCATTTGTGAAAATAAAAATAGAAGCCTGCAGCTGCAAGCTTCTATCATTAAATCAGAATTTGAACTACTGACCCTAAAATTATGGTAGCAAGCACATACACGAATACTGCGGCAACGCTTGTCCCTCCTAGTTGGGATAATTCCTTTTTGTGTTTCTCTGTGCTTACGTTTTTTTGGGCTGCTACTGCTTTTTTTGCTTTTTCTAAGTAAAAATAGTTAACAAAAACCGTTAATCCTAACCAAATAATCATATCAACGAGTCCAATTGCCGATAGCTCGTCACCAATTATATTAACAATAAGCTCTAAAATAAAATAAGCTGCCAAATACCCGTATGAAAGCCTATACATTTTGCGATAGGACATCCAAAATGGACCAAAAAAGAAGCATGCCCAATTCCACGATAATTTGGAACGGCGGTCAGACATGCCATACCATCTTTTTTTATAACTGCTTTCATATTTCGCTCCAACGAATGATTGCAAATCTTCTTTCGTAGTTGCGTCTAATTCTGCCAGAAATGCCAAAGATTTCCCCTCTTTCCTCTCTTATGTATAATCAAAATATTTACTAGTCTTTCTACCCTATTATAATATAAATTTCCTATTGAAGCGCTTTTCAAGTATAACAAAATAAAATAAAAAAGAAGCCTGTACGGCTTCCATTATTTATACTATATCGTCAGGGCCCCATATCGCCAGTTCATCACCAGGGCATGCAACAATTTCCCAATACTCACCATCACTGTCTCCAAAAAAACCTGCTTGCCAAGACTCATACATATTATCATGACCACATATGAACAAAACCTCTCCAGTCTCAAATGTCAGCAGCAAATGAGGAATTTCATCATGTAAGGAAACATCTGCTATTTTCATCAAGCTAAGTTCACAAAGGATTTTACATGCATCTTTGGCGTTTCGTTTTGGCAAGTCATCAAGGACAGGAAGTGTGTCAGCCTTAGATTGGAGGATGGCAAACTCGCTTTCAATTGTAATATAAATCTGGCCATCACCCAATCGTTTCGAATTCGTTTCACTTTCTGTGAGAAGGAGCTTTGGACCGTAAAAGCTAATCCCTTCTACTGTTGCGCCAATACATAAATATTTCAGCAGTTTCTCAGCACTTAACTTATCTTCTTTGTTCATATGTGTACACCCTCTCTCCTTACATCATTTTATCATTAGTGTTCGATCCATTCCTCAAAGGATAAGTTTACAGGCTCATCTAACAGTTCTTCTGTAAAATCCATGTTTGTAGTAGGAGTATGTTCATCTACCTCTTCAAATCTAATTCCATCTACCCAAACACTGCCATTCCCTGAAAGTAAAACACCAAAGGCAATTACTGCACTGTTTTTTGGAATATCTAGTACGATGGAGTAGTGATTCCATTCCGTGTCGCCAGTAATCGGTCGATTGCTCATATTATCAAACTGTAAAACATCGCCAAGCCTATCATCGATTCGCATCCATAGACCACAGGATATATCAACATCCTTCGTTTTAATAAAACCAGTCAGCTTTAATCTTTTGTTAAGATATTTATCTGCTTTAAACTGCTGCATCATGGTTGCAAAATCTTGTGAGGCAGAAGGCTGAATTGCTTTCAAACAGCCTGACGCTTTGCCTTTGTGAACATTTTTCCTGTCGATCGCCATTTCATAATGAAAAGGGTTTGATCCGCTTAAATTCCAGCCTTTTAATAATTGACTATCTTTCATGGTTATTTCCTCCCTTTGTAGTGTAAGCTTGCTCATGAGTTTCCGATATTGTCCTGGCGGTATTTGATAATATTTTTTAAAGGAGCGTGTAAAGGATTCTTGTGACTCAAAGTGATAGTAAAAGGCAATATCAATTATTTTTTCATCTGTGTAAAGAAGCATATGGGCAGCGTTGGCAAGCCTCCGGTATCGAATATATTCAGAAACGGAGACGCCAATTTCCTTTTGAAAAATGCGATGAAAGTGATATTTTGAAAATCCTGCTTCTTTAGCAAGAATACTTAAAGATAGTGGTTCATGGATGTTCGTTTCAATAAACTCGACTGATTGCCGTATCATTTGACTGTACATCTCTTACCTCCCTATAGATAGAATAGCAAAATCACCAGCCGTTTTTTTGACATTTATTGCTTTTTTCTGAATAAGAAAAAGAAAACAGCTAAAATTAAGAAGACATTATGTTAAGGATTGATACTATGAAGAAAAACAGATGGATTGTTGTTTTAATGGCCGTTTTACCATGGATGTCCCTCCCGCTAATGGGAAAAAACATTTTTAAGAAATATGCATTAGCAGCGCTTACGATGAGTACATACCTTGTACTTGAAGGGAGATTTGCTGAAAAAAGAAAATGGTGGTGGTTTCCTTATAATGTAAGACCAAATGTATTAGCAGAGTTACCTTTAATATTTGGACCATTTTTCATTGGCTCCATCTGGATTTTAAAATACACATTTGGAAAGTTTAAGCTTTATTTTTTAGTGAATCTTATAATAGATTCCCTGTTTACATATATAGGGATGGATTTGTTCAAAAAAGTTGGTTATGTAAGCTTAGTCAGATTAACTAAATTTCAATTATCTGTTGTTTTCTTAATAAAAACCTTTTTGTTGTATGGATCTCAGCTACTTTACGGAAGCCTGTCTAATCATTTTAAAAAGAACTAAGGAGCAAAGCAATGCTTTGCTCCATGTTCTCTTTATAGCAATCCGTATTTCTTAAAACTGTTATAAATACCATGTTCATCATGAGTATCTGTTATATCATCGGCTGCAAGTTTCACTGGTTCTTTAGCATTACCCATTGCGATACCGTATTGAACGTATTCAAGCATTTCTAAATCATTTAGGCCATCGCCATATGCAAATGTGTTTTGTTTGTCAATCTTCAAATGATTTATGAGTATCTCAATTGCCGTAGCTTTATGAATGCCAGGAACCGATAATTCCCCGCTGTTTTCACCAAAGATTGGGACTGTACTTGAAATGACCGTAAACTTAGATTCAAATTCTCTGCTGATCTCTGATATAGGCACATCCGAACCTAAAAATGATATTTTATTTATATCATCTCTAATTGGATTTTCTCCTTCTATCAGGCAGTCATGAAATGGCTGCAATCCTTTCTCCACTTCTTCTCTTGCATGTGGATTTTCCATTAAGAAGTTATCAATAATCTTCCGTATATGAGCTTTGCAGTTTTTACTTGCAAATAAGCCGCCATTTGACTCTAAATAATAATCAATTCCATGCTCATCGAAATAGGCTACAAGATGCTCTACATCCTCTGTACTAACTCTTTCATGCAGCAATACTTCTTCGTCTATTTCAATATATCCGCCGGCTGCCCCAATAATGCCGTCGAAGCCGACTTCTAGTATTTCCGGAAACAGTTCTGCTTTAGACCGGCCCGTACAAATAAACACTAAATGGCCGTTTTCCCTTGCTTGCCTGACTGCCTGTTTTGCTGAATCTGGAATGATGCCATGATCATTAACCAATGTTCCGTCAATATCCATAAATATGATTTTTTGCATGTGTGCACCTGCCTATTATTCTATTGAAATCGCTTTTAATTTTCAAAATCATTAGCTATGAAATAATAGTAGCAAAAATGGCTAATCAGCACAATGTAATATTTATTCCAGTTTGTCCTTATAATTCTGTACAGCTTCCAAAATGGTAGCTATCACAATCTTGTGGTCTGTCAATTGCGGAAAATGACCGCTGTTTTTGGCTATTATTTGTTTGCTGGTTTTCGCTAATGTCAACAATTCCAGTTGATTTTCTTGTCTTCTTTTTAGTGCTTCCTTTGGGATAAGTCTGTTTGCCTTTCCCCCTGTTATGACATATAACGGGATTTCAGGAAATGAGGGATGCTCGTTAATCTGCTGTATTGTCTTTTTTACAAAATGAACTTCATCGAATTTTTTATGTGCTGACAAAGTATCAAACCTTGACAGCATTTTATTAACTGATTTAACAATCTTTCCATAATGTTCATCCAGCAGCATATCATTCGGATGGCTGGCCTCTAGAAAGACAACTCCGTAAACTTCATCAGGATAGAGCCGTGCATATAAATTGGCATATAAACCGCCGAGGGAATGTCCTACAAGCAAGTATGGCGGCTTTATGTTGAGGACCGCTAAAGCTTCCCTGAGTGTTTCAATTATTGTAATTCCATCTTGATTTTCTTTGGGTTTTTCACTGTCGCCCACACCTAGACGGTTATAAGCAAAGACAGCAGACATTTTAGAGATTTCCTTGATGATCTTCATCCAGCCTTCAATCGGGCCGGAGCCGCCGTTCATTAAAATAATATTCGGCTCTCCTTTTCCAGAAATAGAATATTCTATTATTCCTTTTGAAGTCGGTACCTTTTCTTTTTTTGTCTGCAAGCCAAAAACACCTCACCCTTATCGTTTTGTAAAAGGATTAGAATTGTAAGTTGTATAGTAACTATACGAAACAGAATAAACAAAGTTCCGTAAAATGAATTTTTAATAATTCCTAATTGCTTTGTTTAATAATTTATTAATATATATGAGTGCGTAAAATTATTTGCTTAATAAAACTAAGAAGCAGCGCGCTGCTTCTTAGATCTTTAATTTCATTGTTCCTATCTCTTTTAAGCCTGCACGTATTAACAAAAATACTGCGACCCATGATGCTGCCATCAGGGAGAGCTGTCCATAAGGAAACATCCAAGGAGCGTCAAAATCCCAAAAAGCATGCAATAGCACAACTAAGATAAATAATCGTAAAAACCGGAAGCGCATGAGCATGCTCAGTTTAAATGGCTCGTCTCCCTGCACCCTGCAAAAGGCAGCTCCTGCCAGTGCAGACCAAGCAACATGTCCGCCTGGAGCAAGAATCCCTCTCCATAAAATCGTATAGTACAAATGCGATCCTCCGCCGGAAAGCAAAGCTCTTAACGCATATCCTGCTGTTTCAAATGCTGCAAATCCAACACCGACAGCAGCACCAATAAGCAGTCCATTAAGAATAAACCGGTATTTTCGGTAACGGACAAATGAAATAACTGTGATCGTTTTGGCAAGTTCTTCGACAATTCCAGTTGTTATTGCATTAGACGTATTCCGCAATATATCAAAAAATAATAATGCAACAAGCATCGAAAGAATTCCGCCTAACAAAACAATGTACATAATTCTATAAAAGGCAATATTTTGGGGAGCATTCATCTCCCAAAAGAAAATCAATGTCGTGAATGGAACAGCAAAAGACCCTGTTAAAATCAATCCGGGGATAAAGTTAGCATTTTTAAAATAGCTGACACCTATGTAAAAACCTGCGAATGTAAGAAGAGCGATTATAAATACCCTTGCAAACAGCCACGGTTTAGGCCATGTATCTGTCACTTCCGTAATCTTTGGTGTTGTCAGTGCCGTTCCTACAATAAACAGCCGTTCTGCTTCCAATTCACTATGATCATGAAAAACGCGGGAAAAGATATTATGGAATTTAGGATTAACAGAGCGTTCTCTTTTCGGTACCATGTCTACATAATGGGCAAATTCGTAAAAAAAGCTATTGTCATCACCCATCGTATTGTCCTTGATGAATTTTTCACCACAGTTAATGCAGAACTTCACACCATCTGGATTCGTATACACACATTGTGGACACTTCAAATACCTTCCCCCCTCATACTTATTGGATTCACTACCAAAAAGTATTTACCAAAGCAGGCAGAATTATTTGAAAAGGAGTATTTAGTAAGATATTTAATGTTTATTTTATTTGTACATGGGTAATATAAAACTAATCATGATTTACCGAAAATATATTTCATTACCTTTTGAAGCCTTCCCATTCATTTGGGAAGGCTCTTTTTCTATTTATACGCCTTCTATATCTGTTACCTTGTACAAATATATTTTCCATACTGTATTGTTCGATGTAAATTGACCGTCAAGCTGCAGGTGATTTTCAGCAGCATTCTCAATGGGCACTGCAGAGAAAATATAGCGTCCGCCCATTTCTGCAAAATGTTCCATATTTAATTCTAAGTTCTTAATTTTTTTAGTAGATGTTTTTTCAAACATATAATGTTTGCCCAGCTCAGCTGTGAATATATAGCAGCGCCCGCCCCATTCATCAAAATAAGTCCGAATTGTTTTGTTTTTTGCCAGCTCAGGCTCCATGATTTTCCGAAAACTATGCTTATAGGCTAGCGAATAAAAATTATTATATGTATCAATAGTGTAAAATCCGTTATATTGGGAGACAGCCGGATGCAGCCCAATGCTTGCGACATGATAATCCTCTTTAGGTAAACCAATATGTGCTTCAATATCTGCGAATACATCTTCCGCATAAAACTCTTTAACAGTCGGCTTATCATGATAAATAATTTCATCATTAAAAGCAAACAACAGCAAAATCTGACCGATTAGCAGAAATTTAACTGTCCCTTTCCATTTCGGCGAGCTCTCTATTAGGATTTTCAAACCGAGAGCAAAGCTTACGTAAATGACTAAAGGCCGTAAAAAATGAAACCGGGCAAAATTAAAGGTATCTAAAAACTGAAATCTCTCTGTTAATGGCAACCAGCCTCGATAAAACCAGAAAGCATACCATGCTGAAAGAATAAAGTTGAGAGCAAACAGCCATATAAACAGCCGTTGACTGCGCCACTCTTTGTTTTTAACAATAAGGAGGAGAGAAAGAATGATGGCTGCCAAAACAAACAGCCCATGAACGGTCATGACATGGTTATGTCCGAAGACAAAGTTTTTAACGGTCAGTTTCAGCGAATGAGCAAACGTAAGTCTTGCATGGAAGTACTCGTCCCTGCTTGTCGGTTCCTGCTCGAATAAAAAGGAGTATACAAGCCGGTATTCAACGATTAAAAACACAAAGCTTATATAAGCAATCCCAAGCAGGAAGGGAATATTCAAAGTTTTTTTCCTAATGGCCTCATACAGCCAAAATAAACCGATTGCTGCTAAAAAGAAGAAAAAGCCAAGAACAATACTCGCATAAAATGGCACTAATGTTAATGTGAGATAGTTTTTCCATGACCGCTCCCCATTGCGGATATTTAACAATGCCCATAGTACGAGCGGCATTCCTAATGTACTCAGCATGCCCGACGGCCAAAACGGTGTTAACGCAAAGGCCACAGCTGCCCTAACTGTAATAAAACTAAACTCAGGATTTTTTATAATATGCTTTTTTAAAAGCAAGTACATGCCGATAAAGGCAACAACCCTTGTTATTGCTTGGCTAAGTGTATAAGCAACCATTGTTGGAAAGAATTTATAAAGCCAAACAATCAGCGTAAATTCCGAACCGAAAGCATTGCGTGGAAGCCCATTGATGATTTGCGGTGTAACAGCATCTAAAGTGCCGATGAGCTCACCGCTATTTGCGAGCACTTTATACCATGCCAGATTTGAATCGAGATTATCATGGACCCGAATATGGGCGTTTTCCCCAAGCACAATTAAGGGAGATAAATACAGAGCTAGTAAAATAAAAGCTCCTGCAACTAATTTTTGCTCATGCTTGAGATTTGAAAAGAACAAGTGTATCACCTCAAAATAATCGCTAATGTTATTTTTATCCATAAAAGGATAATTATAACCTACTTATAGATAACGACTTTGTTCTCCTGTTTGTTTCATAAAAATTTACAAAAATACAAAAAGACCTTACAAATTGTAAGGTCACAAATACTTTAAGAAACAATATTATATCTCTTCAAAAACTTCCTGCCTGCCCAAGCAAATATCCGGTCCATTGAAAAGCCCATCAATCCTAAGACCACTAGACCAACAAAAATCCAATCTGTTTGAAAATATAATCGTGCATTCCAGATCATAAAGCCTATCCCTTCATTGGCTGCAACCATTTCGGCGCCAATGATTGCCATGAAGGACGAACCCATCGCAAGCTTTGCCCCTGTAAAGATAAAGGGAATGGCTGCTGGAATGACAACATATCGCAATACTTGCAGATCACTTGCTCCCATGCTTTTAGCAGAACGTATTTTATCCTCAGAGATGGAAAGCACTCCAGTCAGTGTATTAATCGTGACAACAAAAAATGTAGCATACATAATTAAGAATATTTTGGATTGCTCGCCAATCCCAAACCAAAGCATAAATAATGTAATAAATGCAAGCGGCGGGATAAAACGGACAAAATTTATCACTGGTTCAACGAGAGCACGAACGGTTTTATTGCTGCCGATAAATAATCCCAGTGGAATCGCAACAATATTTCCGAGAAGCCAGCCTATCAGGACCCGGACTAAACTGTATGCCATATAAATGAATAAGGACCCATCACTACCAAGTTCGATAGCGCCGCGCAATGTAGCAAGCGGACTTGGTAAAAATTGCGGATCAGAGAAATATGCAGCAATTGTCCAGATGAGCAGCAGCCCTATCCAGGTGATTATCCCTGTTTTTAAAATCTTTCTCCAGTAGGCTTTTACAGGCAGTTTCTTCACTGTTGGCTTTATATTTATTTCCTGCTGAATGGTCGTTTTCATTCTTAATCCTCCCTAGTCAAAATGCGACTGAACTACTTTATAATACTCATTAAAATCAGGACTAGTTATTTCTCGTGGATATGACATGTCGATTTGATAGGATTGAATTATTTTAGAAGAAGGTCCAACTGACATTATTCCAATCCGCTGCCCTAGCATTAGAGCCTCCTGAATATCATGGGTAACAAATATCACTGTTTTATTTGTTTCTGTCCATATTCTAATAAGCTCCTTTTGCATCGTTCTTCTTGTCATTGCATCTAAGGCGCCAAATGGTTCATCCATCAAGAGTATTTGCGGATCATTTGCTAAAACACGTGCCAATTGCACACGCTGTTTCATTCCGCCGGATATTTCCTTAGGAAACTTTTGATTATGCCCTGCTAACCCAGCCAGTTTAATATAATAATTGGCAATTTCTTTTCTTTCTGCAGCAGGAACCTTCTTCATTTTCAACCCAAATTCCACATTTTCTTCTACCGTGAGCCATGGAAAAAGGGCTGAATCAGCTGATTGAAATACAAAGCCTCGATTTTCTTCCTGAGGTGCTGATTGGCTTTGAATCGTCAACTCACCGCTTGACTTCTCAATAAATCCAGCAAGAATATTTAATAAAGTTGATTTTCCGCAGCCGCTTGGACCTAGTAAAATATAAAATTCTCCGCGGTTTATCGTTAAATCAACATTTTCTAATACATAGCTTCCTTGTTCTTGAGTTTCAGAAAATGTTTTTGATAACCCCTTTAAAATAATATTAGGAGCATCTGTTTGAACCATGGTCATTTTATCTACTCCCTTCTTTCTTACAAGGATGATGGTGGATTCACAAGTTGAAACAGAATCCACCTCCCCTTTACTTGCTTTTATAGGTTACTTCTTCAGGTAATGCCTTCTGCAGCGCATCTAACGCCAGCTTATCTTCGATATTATAGTCTTTTTTTAATAGTCCCCTGTCTAGGAGCCATTGTTTCATATCACTTAAGTGCTTAATATCCTCTTCTGTAAAACCAATCGTGTAATTGATATTTTCTAGGTCGCGTAAGGTATCCTCTTTTTTCACTTTCAATTCCTTATAGGCAATTTCTGCTGTTCCATCAGGATTTTCTTTTACATAAGCAATCCCTTCTTTAATGGCTTTCAACAGATTTACGACAGCTTCTTCGTTGTTTTCAACAAATTCTTTATTGGCAACAAGATAACTGCTTGTGGAAATATTGGCTGAGCTCAAATTATCGATGGTATGTACGCCGTCAATCGCTTTTAATTTCTCTAATACTGCTCCGCTTGATAAAACAGCATCAATATCCCCTTTTTTCACGCCCACGATTGCTTCATCAGGTGTGCTGAATGGCACGTATTCAATATCCTTTTCACTTACGCCAATTGTTGCTAGATAATTAGCCCAATGATATTCCGATACTGTTCCTTTTGCGACACCGATGCGTTTTCCTTTTAAATCAGCAGGCGTATCTATTCCTTTTACAGCCACAAACTCAGATTCTTTAATAGTTGCTTCTGTGCTATGACTTAAAGAAGAAATAACAACTAAATCTCCTCTATTTAAGGAATTTAGAAGTACATAATCTGCTGCTAACCCTGTGTCAGTCTGTTCTGTCAGTAATGCATTGATAGTATCAATACCATATGCAAAGTTAGAGATTTTCGGGTCGATATCCAGGTCTGTAAAAAACCCTTCTGCATTTGCCGCCCTAATTTGCAAGGAACCGCCTGCCGCTGTATCAATTCCTATCTTTATAGCGTCCTTGCCTTCACTTCCTGAAGTGGAGCTTGAGCAGCCTGCTAAAAAAACAGATAAGATCAGGCTGAAAGCTGCTAGTTTATATTTTTGCTTCATGAAGAAATTCCCCCCTTTTAAAACTAGTTATTTTATCTCTTGTTCATCAAACCGTGCAACGCAAAGTGCTCCTTCTCCAATTGATGCTGCTCCTTTTACTTCAACCGCGGAATTAATTCCGCTTGGCGCCGCATTTGGCACTCGAAATGTTTCAATCTCCAATGGCTGTATTTCTATTTCTTCTGGTTTCTCAAGCTGTGGAACCCAGCCGTAAGGAACTCTGTATGCTCTGTATACCATATTGGAATTACGAGCATTTTTGAATGGCGAAATATATTCCCAAACAATTTCATGGTCTGCTGTTACTTCAAATATACGGCCGTTGGAGCCCTCTGTTATTAATGTGTTGCCATTTTCTAACCGCTGAGCTGAACTAATATATGGACTGTAGAACCGATAGGAATCTGTAGGAGCTTGATAGTTTGCTTCTTGACCTGTATATTGCCAAACTATTTTTAACGTGATCGGATCTATTTCCAATACGCGGGAATGATCGCGCAAAGCGTTTTTCGTACCGTCTGGAGAACCAGGATTCGGAGCGCCATATCCTCCCCAGCCGCCGTTATCAAACACAAGCAGATTTCCTTCACCAGGCAGCCCTTGCGGAATAATATGAGCATGGTGCTGTCCGATAATCCAGCCAATCTCCTTTAGCTCCTCAGTAGAATAATCTGGTCCGATTTGCCAGACAATCTTACCAGAACGTTTATCCGTTATGCCAATGATATTTGCTTCCCTTGCATCCCAAATGATATTGTCTGGGTGAAATCTTTCATCTCCATTGTCATAATGACGGTTTGGACCTACTGCAGAGATTGAATTTATATGAAGCCAGTCACCAGACTCATTTCCGAAGAATCGGCGGTTTGGCTGTTCATAGATGGTTTTCTTTGCTTCCTCATCAAATTGCAATTCATCAAAATGATCGCTGAATGACCATTCCCAAACAATATTGCCGTTCCAATCCACTTCTAGGATGACATCATCTAACAGCTCAAACTTCGAAATATTCGAGTTGACTACATTACGGTGAGCTAGAATTAACGTATTGCCTTCATCAACTTTCGGCTCCTGCCCTGGCGCGTAATATCCAACAGAACTGCCTTCACGCTGATAGTCATGATGTGCTCTAGCAATCCATCTCCCCTCATAGCCTGGATCCGTAATAAACTCATGTTTATCAAACTTCCAGACAATATTGCCGTCAAAATCTACTTGCGCCAAATCTCCTTCATCCTGAAAACCATGTTGCGGGTCTCTGTTAAAGGTGTGTCCTAATACATAGCCACCAGGGAAAATTTTATTCGGAAAGCCTCTCAAGCCTTTCCACAAGTGGACCTCTCTGCCATTCATATCAATCAATAATGCCCCAAGATCTGGTGCTTGAAAAATAGTGTAGCCGCTCCAAGCTTTAGTAGGTGAATAGATTGTTGCTCCTGTCGGATAAATTGTAGGATGTCCCATATTTACTCTCTCCTTTTCTATTTTTCAAATTGGTTTAATCGGATTAATGCACAAAAATGTCTAATCTCTCTTTTTTTCATACCCCCTACTTCCTTATCGACCGATAAACAATAATAAAAAAAGAGACTCAACAAAATGCAAATGCAGCATTTCATTGAATCTCTAGTGATCTAGTCGATTCTTTATCTATTTGTTTGTTTCTTGAGAATTATCATAACAGGACTTAAAAGGAAGTGTCAACGATTTTTTAACTATTCAGATAAAATTACTAGGTATTCAACCAGCTTTGTTACAGCTGCTGAATTATTGAAAAATCCATGCCTGTCCTAATGTAACTAACCAGCTCATTTTATCTTTGCTGAATAAACTATGTAATGAATAAGGACAAGGAGGGATTTATAATGAGTAGAAGACCGTGGTTCTTCGGAAGAAGCAATAATGGTGGGAATTCAAACCAAAGCAACAACTCTAATTCACGTTCAGGCGACAGCGACAGCCGTTCTGATGCAAATGTAGACTTTGATGTAGATAACGACTTAAGAGTAGACACAGAAGTAGATAACGATAATACTGTCAAAAACCTTGATAAAAACACGAACGTCGCTAAAGTCAACGATTCTGGTAATGCTAAAATCGACTTGAACATTGATGTTCATTCCGATTCCAAAGCTCGTGTCCAATCACGCTCCCGTGCTAATGCGGATGCTGATCAAGACCAAGATAACGAGCAGGACAATGACCAAGATCAAGACAGCTAAAAATCCGCATTACAGAACGAGAATGGCAGCATTCTCGTTCTGTAATGAAAAGATATGTTTTCATTACTGCAACTCTAGGTTTTAACCTTACTTATGGACTGTATTATACTGACAGTTTAGTTTAACAACTCCCACATGGCGAAAAAGGCAATGAAATAACATAATAGTAAAGAAGCGGCAGATAGGCTCTGCCGCTTCTTTTTAATTAGTTCGGACGAACTAAAATTTTGCATTCATTTTTATCATTAATTAGTTTTTCAAACCCGTCTTCCACAATGTTATCTAATGCTATGATACTTGTGATGACTGGCTCAACATTCAATGATCCCTTTGATAACAAATCAATCGCTTGGGCAAAGATGTTATTATAACCGAGCGAAGAATTGATTTTTTTCTCACTGACTACTTGTGTTGTAGGGTGATACTTAACAGGATTTGCAAACACACTTACAATCATAAACTCACCATTTGGTTTGATGCAATCTAGTGATTGGTTGAATGTAGCCTCTACTCCAGCAACGTCAAAGGAAACATCTACTCCCCCATTGGTATGGTTTTGAATAACTTGAACAGCATCCTCTTCCAGCGGATTTATTACTACATCCGCACCCATTTTCAATGCTAGTTTTCTGCGTTCTTCACTAACTTCTGCCACAAAAATCTTACTTGCTCCTGCTGCCCTCAAGCTCTCGGATAACAGCAGCCCGATTGGTCCTGCTCCAAAAAGTGCGACGCTATCGCCAATTTTGAACTTACTTTTTCGAATTGCCTGCAATACAACGGCAAGAGGCTCTACTAAAGCGGCAAATTCAAACTTGAGTGTATCAGGCAATAAAAATACATTTGCTTCTTTCACGACAACATATTCAGCGAAACCGCCATTTTCGTGAATGCCATATGATTTCATATTAGGGCAAATATTATAATTTCCAGTTTTACATGTTTGACACTCACCACATCCCCAAATCGGTTCAATCGCAACTCTGTCGCCAGCTTTAAATTTAGTTACATTATTGCCGACTTCCACAATTTCTCCTGTAAATTCATGGCCTAAAATCATTTTATTTTCTGTTACAAATGTTTTATGTAGATATTCGTGTAAATCTGTCCCACATATACCAGCGAATTTAACTTTAACTTTTACAGTTCCTTCTGTAACTACCGGTTCAGTGACTTCTTCAATTTTTACATCTTTTGAACCGTAATATACTAAAGACTTCATAACATTATCCCCCAATTGTCCGTAACCAGCTGCTATATTAATGACATTCATTGCTGATGGTTCATCTTATCCACTGATTACAATCTCGAATTAAAACTATTCTAACTAATTATATGTAACTTAGTTACTAAAACACAATTATCCTGCTTTTGCGTATTAAAATACTTTTCTATCGTTCTGCTTAAAACTGCACGCAGAATATCATTTGGCAAGTTATGCTGGATAAAATAGTGCATAAGCAATGCCTAGTATGCGACCAACTAGGTCACATACTAACTAGTAACTAACAAGTGAAATGTCCCTTTGTTTCTATGATTCTGTTCAAGATGTAATATTTTTGATGTATTGTCCGATATCATTGCTTTGTTCATTTAGATTTTGGATATCTTCCATAAACTCAACCATGACACGAGATTGCTCTGCTGATGCAGTGGATACTTCACCAATACTCACTGTCAAATTCTCCATGTTTGTTCGTATTTCTTGAAGAGATTTACCAATCGTACCTACTGCATCCTTTGTTCCAATGGAAAGCTTGCGTATTTCATCTGCCACAACACCGAAGCCTCTCCCAGCATCGCCAGAACGGGCTGCTTCAATGGCAGCATTCAAGCCAAGCAAGTTTGTCTGTGATGAAATATCTTCAATTAATTTAACAACCTTACTAATCTCCTGAGAGTTCTCATTTGCATGAGCTGCTTGACCATTTATATCTGTGCTGGTTGCGGAAAGTTCCTCCGCTTGAGCGGCAACTTGTTGTACTTTTCCCTGCAGACTGCTGACGATCGAGCGTAATTCATCCAAATCTTCATCTAATAGTTCTTCGTCTTTCAATGTTTTGGTAATTTGGAACACACCGACAATCTCACCGTTTTCATCACGAATAGGATTAGCGGAATAGTGCATACCAACGCCATAGCGTTCTTTAGGAATATGTATTTTTATTTTTTCTCCGTTAAGTGCTTGACGCAGGATATCGTTATCTTCCGTAAATGCAAAGTCACCGACTTTAACACTATAATCTAAATCTTTTGACTGGGAGGAAAAGATGAAATTCTCTGTGTCGGTAACGACAACAGCACAATTTTCACCAAGGTTTTTTTTGATTTCAGGTGCTAGTTTAACCAACGCTTGTAGTGTTAAATGCATATTTCCATCTCCTATTCCTGGTTAGTTACTATTTTCATTTTTTCAATTATCTGTTTGCTTTTTGCATCCAAAGCCTGAATTTCATCCATGAATTCAACCATGATAACAGATTGCTCATCTGATGAAGTGGAGACCTCATTAATGCTGAGTGTCAGATTCTCAATGCTGGCACGGATTTCCGTTAAGGATTTACCGATTGTCTTCACTGCTTCCTTCGTATTGTTAGATAGTTTTCTAATCTCATCTGCCACAACACCGAAGCCTCTGCCAGCATCGCCAGAACGAGCTGCTTCAATAGCTGCATTTAATCCAAGAAGATTTGTCTGTGTAGATATTTGTTCAATTAACTGAACTACTTCGCCAATTTGGCGAGAGTTTTGGCTTGCACTTTTTGCTTGGTCGTTAATATCGCTGCTGGTTGCGGAAAGCTCTTCTGCCTGTGCGGCAACATACTGCACCTTGCCTTGCAACGCATCAATTACTTCATTGATTCTGCTAAGCTCTTTATCTAGCTTATCTTGATGCTCCAATGTTCGCGATAAAGATAACAAGCCAACAATTTCATTTGTAACTATATCCCTAATTGGCGTAATAGAAGTCACTACAGGCACACCGAAAATGTTTGCATCTTCTGTTTTAGAAATAATTTGTTCGCCTCTAAGTGCGCGCAGATAAACTTCATGCTCATCCAGTCTTGTTTTTCCTGCTTCAACATCCAAATTCAAGAGCGTTGACGGCGAAAAGTAAACAAACTTCTCCGTATCCAGCACACCCATTGCGGCTGTTGGTCCTAGCGTATCTTTTATAATCGGGGCAATATTGACTACTGCCTGAATAGTAGAATTCATAAAACAAGCTCCTCCATATGTATTTTTCCTTTATATCGGCAATAAGTACTAAATGTGAAGCAATTCACTAAAAAAAGTCTGATTTTGTTATATTTTGTAGAAAATCAGACTTTTTTAGTGAAGGAGATAGTAAAAATGTATGATATATAACTTTTGGCTTTTGCCAATAGCATAATTAGTACTGGGTATGGTAGCTGTTAATGAGTAAACGTTTCCTATTGTTTTAATGTACATTTAAATCACAATCTATATTAATAACAACTCCCTCTTGAACGGAAAAATAAACTATTTACAAAACAAAACAATCAGTTTGCTATTAGCAACTGATTGTTTTAGAGCATTTATTTATATGATATTCCCTTATATCAATGGGTTTTGCTTAATTAATCTCCATTTCTGGCTACTTGAATTCTGTACTGGCATGAGTATAATGGAAGAATTTGATTTATTAGCGGATATGGTTATATACAAGCTAGTTCCTTTTAACCTTATCATGTATGTTTCATCAGATTGTTTAATAAACTCCCAATATTGAAGATTGTCTGTTTTTAATGCCTGCTGCGTTAAAGTAACACCTGATTCAGGCTTTGACGAAGGCTGAAATGTTTTTGATGTATATTCATTTTTCAACTGGTAGCTTTCTTGGTCAACTTGGATAAACTGCCAGGTCATTTCGCATGCTTATATAGTATTATTCTGTTTCCATTCTCAATGCCAGCTTTATATGGTCTAAGATTTTTTCCTGTTCTTACGTTTTGTATGGCGTTGTGTTATTTTTATCCTGATTTGTTTGGTTTGTTGCTATAGTGAATACAGATATTAGTAACCTTTTAGCAACTAATGGAGGGATATATTGGAAAGCAAAAAGGAATTGCCCGCATGCCCAGTAGCCACAACTGTCGGTCTAATAGGCAATAAGTGATAGTCTAAGACCAATTATTAATGTGATGGAAAAATGGGGATTGGAATATAAAACTTTGGTAAACGTAAAAACAAATGAATGACTAACCAATTAAATTATAGCCATAACAACTAGAACAAACTCCTATTAGGTATTTGATCTAGTTGTTGTATTTATATTCTTATACTTTTTAGAGATTCTGATTAAACAGTTACTTGTTGTGAATGTTTTTACTACTTAAAATATCCTGTCCTGTTTGTGGCATAAGAGAAAACGTTTCATTTAAAGACGAATAGAGCCATAATGATGTCGGCTCTCAAAAAGAAACGCAATGATACTTTCATAATAAGGTATAAATTGTTTTAGTTCGATTAGCTTTAAGATTTCCTCTTTAGAAGCCCATTTTGCTGCTTGTACTTCCTCTTTCTGTAATGTCAATTCATTCAAATCAATGTCATATTCAATTAAATAATAATCATCAAAGCCGCGTTCAAAGTTAATAGTAAATTGTGGACGAATCTTTTCAAAGTTATAATGTATCCCCAACTCCTCGAATAACTCTCTTGAAGCAGCCTGCTGACTTGTATCTCCTGCAACCGCACTGCCTCCACATGTAATATCCCAAAGATTCGACCATCCTTGCTTAAAGGGCTGACGTTGCTGAATGAGCATTTCTCCTTTTGTATTAAATATACATACGTGTACTACTAAATGAAACTCGTCTGGTGTCATTTCATCTCCACGATTTATTTGTTTCTCTACTTTACTACGTTGCATATCAAATAAATCCCACTTTTCCATTGCTAAACTCCTTATGTATATATTTATAAAAAGATTCCCAGTTTATTATAAAATTTATTAAATTTTTCACCATTTAGAATAAAGTAATTAAAAACGTTATTACTTAAGTGTCTTTTAAGTACAAGTTTTACTTGCAGTTGAAAGCCCACATAAAACTGAAAATACTCCTTATTAAACCAACTGCCATGATTGTTATATAAAAATGTACTACCTTGAGTACAGGATTTTTATGCCGATAGAGTTACTCTATGAGTTGATGATTCCATAATAAACTACATCTAAATATTGATTGTCCTTCTTAACGTGATCAATGAAAACTCCTTCTTCCCTCATCCCTAGTTTTTGCATAACTCTTCCTGAGGCTGGATTTGTTTTAAAGTAACGAGCAAATACTTTGTGTAAATGTACTTGATTAAATGCAAACCATAAAATTGCATGCGCTGCCTCTGTTGCATATCCATTTCCCCAAAATTTTTCACCAATCCAGTATGCTATTTCACCATTGTTAAACTTTTGATTACTTGATAATCCTATAGCTCCATATAACTCACCATTTTCCTTATCCGTTATTGCAAATTCATAGGACATTTCTTTATTAAAATTTCCAATATGGGTTTTAATCCAAGATTTAGCATCCTCTACTGAATATGGATAAGGTAAATAAAGTGTATTTTTATAAATATTATAGTTATTACAAAGGTTAGCGACATTTACAGCATCAGATTCTTGGAATAATCTAATTACTAACCTTTCAGTAGTAATCATCTTATTGCTTTCTTCATATTTCATAATAAGAGTCCCCCCAAGACGAAATGGTTTCTAATTCCTATAAAGAAAAAGATAATATCTTCCTTTAGATATCGCCTACAAATTTATCTTATCAAGAGGTCTTTTTTCTTTCAAATCGCATTTTCAGTTATTACAGGAATGCTGCCACTGTTTCTTCCATAAAATAGTTGACAGAAATACGGCTACTGATAATAAAAAAGGCGGACCTTTATTCATCATTAAGGTAACGCCCCTTTAATCAGCAACTTTGTAATTAAAGTAAGATATTATAATTAACAACTAATTATTCTTAGACTCTTTTAGATCTTTTTCATCTTTATTAAAGAATAGAAAAGAAATAGCAATCCCATATGCAATCCAAATACTTAGAATAACCAACAAATTATCAACTGTTTTTGTAAGAAAAATTACATTTAATATCATTATTAGGGAGACAAAAATTTTCAATAACAAAGTTATATACCTCTTTCAATTATAAATATGTAGTATATATTTCTCTTCAATAGCCTTTTATCTTCTACACATAAACTGTCATGTTTGTGTTTAATAACAAAAAAGGTTGTGCTTACAACCCCGTTCGTAAAAAAAATTAATATTGTCAATTTAATCTATTTTTATTTAGTAGAGCTTAATTATTCTTTTTATCTCTTGAATTTTTCCACGCTACCGCCCCAAATAAAGCTCCAATAATCAGGATAGTCCACTTTATTACTTTCTTCATCCTTTGCACCCCTTTAATTCCTCTACATATAATACGATTTTAATTTGATGAATGTTTCAATTTTTTGTTATTTATACTTTTATCTATCCTGACCTTTTTCTAGAATAGTGAAACCTTTATATATGTGAGATCGTAAATTGTGTAAGGGAGGTCGAGTATAAAATGAAAATAGAATTAAATTATTTTGATATGGCTGATAATAAATATTTATTTCAAGCACCAATTATCTCAGATGGATTTCAGTTTATTCCTAATGAAGGAGATACCCTTATTCTAGATAATTTTGGATACAAAGTAAGTCAAAGAGAATTCTCCTATGATAATGAAAAAACAAAAATCACCATTTTCTGTGTTCGTGAAAGAAAAAAACGAAATTAACTTTTGATCAATTTCTTATTAAGCTGACCTGCCCCGATTGTTACATAAGCAACGCTCTTTTCTTTATTACAGGAGAAAAATCCGCAAGAAAGAGCCTTGCTCCCTATTGGATTAAGGCTCCTTAAAAACTAAGATAAATTAGGATGCAATATTTTGTTTAGTATTTGAATCAATAAACTTAAAGTAAGGGAGAAGAATTCCTAATAAAGACATGGTACAAATAATAGTCCCTATTATTAAATATAATGGACGAATCCCCCAGAGTTCACCTAAATAGCTGCCTATGAAGACACCTAATGGCATAGTACCTCTAATAATAAAAAGCCGAACCGAGGATACTTTTCCCAGCAAATCATTTGGAACTAATTGCTGAAAAACCGTTATATTATGTACACTAAAAAATGCCATAGATATTCCTGCAATAACCTCAGTAAAAATAGCAAATATGATACTAGAGTTAATACCAAGTGTGATAAATGTTAGACCACCTATTACTAATGCTCCTAACATTAGAACTCTACGGCTTTTATATTTAAATTTTCCAACTAACAATGAGCCTATAACGTATCCTAAGGGGAATCCGGCCATAAAATATCCGTATTCAGAATAACTCCCTGATAATTCCTCTGTTATATAGGGAAGTGTGATAACCATTGTCACTCCTACACCAAATTGAACAAAGGCTAAAAAAATACCTAACCATACTAAAGTTGGCTGTTTGAAAAAATACGATACTCCTTCTATAAATTGTTCAAGCCAAGTTTTCCTTACATTATTTGTGCTTTTTGTCTCTTGGATAAAAAACAAAAGCGAACCACTTGTGATAAGGAGGATACTAACAAATATTAATGTGGGCTTTACACCAAAGTACTCAACGACACCTCCCCCTAAAACTGGAGCTAAAAAGGTCATTAATCTAACAGTGCCGTCAATATAAGCATTCGCTGTACTTAATTGGGCTTTTGATACGATAGTCGGTGTAATTGCTTGATTTGCAGGTGTGTATATAGGAGTTATTAACCCTACAATAATTTGAACTACATAAATATGCCACGGTTCGATATTTCCCAGTATTAAATAAACAATTGGTATAAGAAATATAAGTCCCCTAGTCCATTGAGAGAAAATCATTATCCACTTTCGACTCCATCGATCAATAAATGGGCCAATGAATAATTGTAGAATTAGAGACGGTATAAAATATAGCAGCCACATACTTCCCAATGCAATTGTAGAACCTGTAAGTTGATAAATAAGAACAGAGTTACAAAAAGCACCAAAAGCACCTCCTAATTCAGAGATAGCATTACCAATCCAAACATAAACAAATGAATGATTCTTTAAAATGTTGTTGCTCATTAATTCATTCCACGCTTCCCTCTATATCTCTATTAATTATTAATAAAAAGGTTGAATTCTTTTGATGAAAATTCAACTTTAATTCATTATAGGAAGATCCTTAATATACGAAGTAAACTTCGATATATCACGGTCCGTATACAGGTATTAGTAATATCCCTACAAAAAAACAGCAAGTGAAATTCTTTGGACTATGTGCTACCATTCCATATCCTTAAATAAGGATATATTGATTATTAAAGCAAGAGCACCTATAATAGCAAGAATTTTTTCTAATAGCTGTTTAGACAAGATATCCTCTCCTCTCTCTAAACATATTACCAAAAATTGTAATTCTGTAAAGGTTCCTGCCCAGCCTAGTTAGCGACAAACAAAAAGCTACCGTTTTGGTAGCCAGATTTCCAACTAAATATAGTTTTTAAATGGATGGCGTTCTAAAGATAAAACCAAATTTTTGAATTCACTAATTTCTTCTGTTACCCAGTGATTTCTATCTAGTACGCGTATTACTTTCCTTGAAGCGGATAGTAAAGAATCTTTGAGTTCACTATATAGAAATGTTCCTTTAAAACTATCGTCTACATCATCTTTAAATCTAAAATTCATTTCTACCTCTTCTTCACTTATTTTTTTCACAAGAACTTCTGGTGTCCCATCCATAAAATCCAGTTTATAGGTAGTGCCTATTCTAGAGATATCAACACCTCTAACAGATTTAATCCACCATGATAAGATAATAACCAAAAAATCATCCCACCCTTCATCAGGAAAGTATTGGTGATAATCAATAATAAAATATAGCGTTCCTGTAATGTTTTTACTTCGATTTATTTCTAACGAATCTATATCTACATGAAGGGAAATATGCTGTACCATTTGTTTCATCCTTTTATTTTTTGTTTCCTTTACAATTCGCTAATCTGTATTAAATTCCTTCCTTCTACAAAATGCCAGGTTTATTGAAGAAGGAAAAATACCACTTATTACAAGAATACGGACAGATATTGTAAGACTTTGTCTGAAAAGATAAGGTATCACATTTTCTATTAATTAGGTTATCACTTTAACAGCTCAAAAAAATTCCCTAAATACAAGATCTAAAATTTCCATTTCTAAATAATTTGACTGCGTAAAATTTAATTTGTTTATCTAGCTTCCAAACGGAAATATCTTCTTTCCAGCTCACTATGAGAAATTTAATACTACCCTTCAACTAGATAAAAGGACTACAGATTAACATCTAATAGTCCTTTTAATCCCTGTCAGCATATTAATTTATTCGTCTTCAAACACATCGTCAGTGGTAAGACCTTGAATAAAACTTTCAAAGTCTTTAGCCAACCAAGTGATTTTGTAATCATCTTCTTGATCGATATGTACGACACACGGTTCGCCTTCTGGGCCGCATTCTCGATAATCAAGAAAAACCATATCATGTCCAGCTGATGGACAATCACAAATAGCTATGCCGATATTAGGATATCCCCATTCCTCCATCCAAAATTCAGTGCTATAATCACCACCTAAAGAATTGCTTTTGCTGTATCCTATACCATATATCCCACTTATTGCAATGTGATTTTCAGACCAACTTGTCGGTACTGTAGTAGGGTAACAATCTTTTACTGGAATTCCGCCATTATGTTTTTTCATTAGCCAAATATAAGACGCAGGCAGTTTATATCCTAAGTCTCTTTCAAGTTTAGAAATATCCTCTTCTGTAGGTGAATCAGAAATATATTCCTCTTTAGCATACTCGCTGTCATCCCAAAAACGGTCTAAGTCTACTCCGTTAAAATAGCTCATTTCTATTCCTCCATTATTTAATCTATGTCTATTCCTTGTGTATTGTCATATAAAATTAAATTCTTTCATTGATTACCCAATAACAGTTCTAGTCATTATATTCTGGATGTCCATGACGCTCGCAACCGAATAAATAACATGCTTTTTCGACTTGCGGCGCATATTCCATTGGCTCTTTAATGCCGTTTATTGCCTGCTCGAGCATTTGTTCATATAGCTTAATGTGCATTTGGATTTCTTCCATATCTTCTTTTTTGTCTTCCTCTGTCCAGGTTTCATCGCATTCTTCTTCATAACTTTCTTGGAGCTCGATTTGCTTATCCTTTATCAAGTTATCCAATACTCTTCTTGCCTTCTCCCTCTCACCTGTTTGAATAAGACAATAGGTGTAGCGGCTGACCCAATTGGGCTCTTTCCAATAACTTGCCCATCCTTTTTCAAACCAAAAGTTTGCCTTATGATTGGCATTTATTTCTGCATATAAATCTGCCAAGTCTACTGCACCGACAAAATCTCCCTCCTTATCGGAGAAGGTATCTAGTATGCTCTCCGCCTCTTCATATCTCTCTAAATCAGCAAGGCATTTCACGTAACTATACATTGTGTATTCAGAAGGTTTTGAGGCATGAAAAAAACATTGCAACGCTTTGCTTTTTTCGTCTTTATGATAATACGCTACACCAAGATTATTGTAAGCTTCTAAAGTTGGCTCTAATTCAATCGCCTTTATTAAAATGGGAATGGCGGAATCCCAATCTGCTATTGTTATGTATATTTCACCTAATAGATTGTATGGAAAATGGGAACTTGGAGTACTAGCAATCACTTCTTTTAGAAGTGGAATTGCAGCCTGGGTATTCTCTTCTTCTCTATATAGCATCCAAGCGAAGTTATTTAAAGATTGCACGCCTCTATTATTCCTTATCTCTTGCTTAAAAATCTCCCATGCTTTATCTAATTCATTGTTTTCATAAAACTTAATCGCCTTTGTGTTTTGACTCATTAAAAAATCCTTTCTGCCGTTATGCTTGTTGTCTAGTATTATAACATTCTCTCCATTAAAAAAAAGAGTGCACTTTTCGTTAAAGTGCACTCTCTACATCTTATTTCAAGAAGTTTTCTTTAAAGAAATCTAATTGGTAATCTAAAGAAATTGGATCATTAAAGATAAACTCATATGCATTAGCTTCTAATACATGGTTGTTTTTTACTGCAGGAATATTTTTATATACATCTGTTTCCTGGTAAGAGTTATCTTGGTCATTATATTTGCTTATTACAAGATAATCACCAACATATTCTGGAAGGACTTCAGAAGACAGCGTGTAGTAGCCTTCTTTTTCCGTCATTTCTTTTACTTTTTCAGGCATTTTTAAGCCCATTGCTTGATAAAGAATTTCTGTTCCGCGGCCCCAGCTGTCACCAAGGATATACATGCTTTTATCATAGCTTTCCAATACGGTAACAGTAGCATCTTCGCCGATTTTCGCTTTAATTTCCTCGCCGGCAGCTTTTGCACGAGCTTTGAAATCATCAATCCATGCTTGTGCTTCTTTCTCTTTATTCAAGAGCTTGCCGATTTCTAAATGCTGCGTTAAGTAGTCCACTTTGTTATAAGTATATGTTACAGTCGGAGCGATTTTTCCAAGCTTATCAATGTTTTTAGTTGTGCTTGCTGCGATAATTAAGTCTGGTTGCAGCTCAGCAATTTTTTCGATATTCTCTTCGGAAACCACTTCCACATCCTTCAATTCGTCTGCATAACGTGGATTCGTCATCGACCATGAATCTACACCTACAAGATTAACGCCAAGTTTTAAAACATAACCTGCATTTGTTAAAGCAACAACTCTTTGTGGATCTGCTGGAACTTCAATTGGGCCATTTTCTGATTCATATGTGATTGTGGAATCTTCCTCTTTTTTTGTTTCTTCGCCAGATGTTCCTGTTGTCTTATTGCCGCAAGCACTAATAATTAATACAAGAAGAAGAATGAATGGTATAAGTTTTTTGCTCAATGTTTGCTACCCCTTTTAAAATAAAATAGTATGTATATATTTCTGTATTACTAGTTTACCTGTCTAATTCCCTCCTGAACGGATGATAATGAGAATGATAATCATTCTTGAATTAATCATAATCTCGTATCTAATTTCTGTCAATAGATTTTGAGCCTTCAAATTAAAAATTTTGTGACAACTAAAAAGGCCGGTCAAATTGGCCAGCCTTTAAGAGATATAATATAAAATAAAATGAACGGCTTTTATTGGCTTTGCCAATGGAGCCTGCGTCTGATTTTTTTGTAAAACCGATAAGTATGCCTGACAACATCCAGTGCTTTAAAAGGAATTTTTACTGGGTACTTATAAATAGTTTTTTTATATAGTTTATAATATGCCTTCACTAAATCTTCCCATTTTTCATCTTTGCCTTCTTTATAAAAATCCGAGACGTCGACAACATATCCTCTGCCATCCTTCATCATCACGTTTTTTCCGTGGATATCATATGGATTCAGACCACATCTTCTCGCATATTCGAGGGCTTCATTAATATCTTCGATGACAGTTTCCGGTATCCTAATTCCTTTAGCAAAGGCATTATAAAGCGTGATTCCTTTTAGTCTTTTTAAAACTAAATAGTTATCTCCTTCATACACTAGATGAGAGTAGCTCGGATGAATGCCAAGTTTTCTGTATATATCTGCTTCCTTTTTTAGATTTTCTTGTTCTACTACATTGACTTTAACGACGAGATCTGGCTCTGTATCATGCATAAAGACAGCTGCATAATTGCCTACTCCAACACACTTCCATCCAAGTGGTATGCGTTTTACCACGACTGGATTATGCACTTTTTCTCTTTTTAACACTACTTTCTTTAAAAGCTCTGTTTCTATTAAATGAATAAAATTCTTCTTCATCATTCCCCTCCGCTACTTGCTATTTTATCATCTTTTCCTTAGTGTTCCCTTAACTTGAACAGAGAAATTTTTACAAACTGAAAAATAATAATAGAGTAGCTATTTCTATCGAAAGTATTGATTAATTCAATCAAAATATTCAGCTTTCCTTACTATATCTGTCCTCATAAAATAGAGATAGTAATGGAGAGAAGGGAGAATTTATTATGACAGTTGCCGTTATATATGGGGGAAACCGCCCGAATGGAAATACAGAATTGCTGACAGACTTAGTAATTAAAGGGGTCAAGGTCGAAAAAATTTATTTAGGAGATTTCCATATTGAACCAATAATGGATATGCGACACGAAGAAATTGGCTTTCAGGATAGCAAGGACGATTACTATACAGTCATAAACCGTATCCTCCCACATGATACTATTCTATTCGCTACACCTATTTATTGGTACAGCATGACAGGAATCATGAAGAACTTTATTGATCGCTGGTCCCAAATGCTAAGAGATGCTAACTACCCTGATTTTAAAGGGAAAATGGCTTCCAAAAAAGCATACGTCATCGCTGTTGGCGGCGATTCACCTACCATTAAAGGTCTGCCGATGATTCAGCAATTTCAATATATCTTCGATTTCGTCGCTGTTAATTTTGCCGGCTATATTCTTGGTGCTGGCAACAAACCTGGCGATACTTTAACAGACAAAAACGCACTTTATGCTGGAACTGAGCTCAATAAGCAATTATTAGCGAGAGAATAACGAAAAAGTCTGCATCAGTTGCTGCAGACTTTTTTCTATTCATTTCTTTACTTCATATTGTAGTTCAACAAATTGTCCAAAGCTTCGTGTACCTTTCAGCTGAAGGTTCAGCTTATAATTACCAGCTTTAAATAACGGAATGCCGTCTCCGATAACAGTTGGGGAAATTGTCACAATCAGTTCATCAACCAAATTGTTTTCCAAAAAAGCCTGAAGCAGATTACCTCCGCCAACCATCCAAATATTTTTGCCTGCTTCTTTTTTTAATTTGTTCACAAAGAGCAAAATATCCTCTTGTATAAATTGAACATATTCTGTATTCTCTTTAGGGGTTCGAGAGAAGACATAGCAATCCTTTCCTTTATACGGAAAATCACCTTTTTCATAATCCATAATCCACTCATATGTACGATTACCGATCAGAATAGTATCAACTGTTTCATAGAACTCGGAGTAGCCGTTATCCCCTTCTCCCTCTACTTGGAATAACCAGTCTAGTGAATCATCCTTTGTCGCAATATATCCATCTAAGCTTTGAGCAATATATAATACAAGCTTTCTTTCGTTCATTGGGCATCATCCTTCACAAACAAGAATATATGTTCTTGTTTATTATATACTATAATCTTATTTTTTAGGATAGTGCTGTAACATTTTTAAAGAGGGTATTTTAACAGCTGCCAAGCCTGTTTCACCTTTTGGTATTACAAGTAGGTTAAGGAATCAAGAACTTCCTCCAAACTTAGTTCAGCACAAGCCATGGATGTGTCTGCTGCCCCATAATACAATTTAATAATGTCCTCTTCTGTCAGCACCCCGCAAGAAAACACAACTCCACCGAAAAATCCTTCTTTTTCATACTGTGCTTCCGGTTCAACTATAGGATTCTCCGATCGTGCAATAACTTTCGCTGGGTTTTGTAAATCTAATAAGACTGCCCCCATACAGTAACGGTGATCCTGTGATGCACCATGATACAATTCTAACCAGCCTTTTTTTGTTCGAAACGGCACTGCTCCTCCTCCGATTCTGCCAGAATCCCATTTGCCTGCTCTCGTGCCAATTAAATGACGGTGATTCCCCCATTGCAGCAGATTTTCAGATTCTGCAATCCAAATATCTGGAGAGCCATTACTATTTGGAACAGGGCGATGCAAAGCATAATACTTTCCATTTATTTTTTCTGGAAAGATCGCTACATCTTTATTTTCTGGAGCCAAAATCATTCCATGATTTTCGACTTGAACAAAATCTTTTGTTGAAACCATGACAACGCCTACACCTTTAGGAGATGTTGCACTATAGTAAATATAGTACGTATCTTCTATTTTAGTAATTCGAGGGTCTTCAATGCCAAAGGTCTCCAGTTCATTGGCTGGATAAATAAACGGCTGTTCATCCACTGTAAAGTGACGGCCGTCTTTACTGCGGGCGATTCGCAAATAAGAAAGAGAGGTTAAGTAAGACCACTTACTATGATTTGCTCTTCTGATCACACGAGGATCGGAAAAATCGTAATTAGGGTCGTCCTGTTGAAATTCCATAATATCGAGCTGTTTCGTGTTTGGATTAAATATAGGTGATTTCACTGTATTATCTCTATTGCTAAACGGTCTTTCTGCAATCCGAACAAGCATGATTACTTCCTTCTTATACTCCGTAATTCCCGCATTAAAAGCCCCGATAACTTCAAATCCTTCGTGAAACGGTGTTATATCTTCTGGTGTAAGCAATGGATTTTGTTCGTAGCGATAAATATTCATATGTTCAGCTCCTTCGTTTCATATGGTAGAAATGGATCTGGAATCGTTATTTTCTGTGCTTCTGCATCACTAGTTCCTGCATACAAATAGGCAGTTCCATCACTATTACGTATTATGCCGCCACTAAAAACGACATCCTTTAAATCTGGTCTTTTAGACGGTCCCTTCTGAAAGTTCCCCCGTTCAGCTATGATTTTCATTTCTGACGAAGCACCCGTTTTCGGATTAAGCATGAATACCATCGGATAATAGTGGCGGTGTCCACGTTCGTCAAATTTAGCAATATGACCTAACACACCGATCATTCCGTTGGACAGGAGTTGAGCTTCATTAACTCCTCCCCATTCTTCGTCAGTAAATTGTTCCAGTAATGGTGTATTTTCTATCTCTTGAATGGTTATATCAGCTAAGGTTAGCAGACGCTTAAAACCAATCTTTCCTCTGCCTCCTTTTTTTCCTTGTGGACGGGTAAACATCCCGATTGAACCATCACTTAATTCAACTACACGCAAATCTTTCATACCATCTGGACCAGCTACAAACTCTTTTAAAGTAGCAATCTTGTCTCCTTTCATTAGGATCGTCCGCCAGCCTAATAAATCTTTATTCTTTGGATGGGGAAAGGTTTCTACCCCTCCAAAAATTAACTCGCCACCAATTTTTGTCATAAAAGGATCTTGCAAAGCAAACACTGGTGCATCCTGCAGAAGTATCCATTTTCCATTTTCCTCTGTAAAGAAATGGACGGACGATTTTTCACTCTCCCGTAATTCAACTCTCCCTGCAATCATCATCTTTCCGCCTTCTTCAAAAGGTGCGGTTATATTGTATACATCTTTTCCTTCCAGCCCAGTTATAGTAAGTTTTTGTGGATTGGTGGGCTGAGGCTGCTGTTGAAATTCCCGTAAGATTTTCTCTAATGCTTTTACTGGTTTTTCCATAGATAAATTCCCTTCTTTTAAGTGCACTGTTTACTTTAAAGTAAATTGCATTCCTTCCTGAAATTTTTTCGTAAAGAAAAGGAAGAGAATGATAATTGGCAGTGTTAATAAAACGGAGGCTGCATACATCGGTCCTGGATAACCGCCATACGGTCCGAACATTTGCGATAAAAGCACGTTCAATGTCAGCATATTCTCACTCTTAATGACAAGCATATCCCATAGTAACTCTGACCATCTCTCCATAAACAAGAACAGAAAAACGACCGTGGTAATTGATTTTGACATCGGCAGCACAACCCTCCTCAAAATTTGCAGATGACCTGCGCCGTCCAGTTTCGCTGCTTCTATAAAAGTGTCTGGGATAGCACGAAAAAAGTTCGTATACATAAACACCGCCCATAAACTCATTGCTTTTGGAATAATCATCGCCCAGTAAGTGTCGTACAGCCCTGCATTTTGGATGATTAAAAAGGACGGAACTAACAAAATAATCGCCGGAAAAAACATTTGAAACAAGATGATATTGTGGACAGTTTCCCGGCCTTTAAAGTTCATTTTTGCTAATGCATAGGCTACAACAGCTCCGGTGACCATCATGAGGACAGTAGACCCTGCTGAAACAATAACACTATTGAAGAACGCTCTTATCCATGGTCTTGGTACAGCTACATCTCCTCCTCCGAACAGCCATTCGTAAGAGCGAAGTGTAAACTGTGTCGGCACCAAGCTCTTATCGACTTGATCCCAGACCGCAAATGAACTCATTACCATATACAGATAAGGAAAAACCATTATACATAATAGAATACTTGCGACAATATAGCGAAGCAGCAATCCTTTCCTTTTAGACCCAACCATTGCGCTTTCCCCACAGTTCTAATAGTTTTCTAATGATAAAGATGGATAAAAACGTAATCACAGAAGCGACGATTGCCACCGCAGATGCATAACCAGCCTGTAAATTCTTAAACGCTTGTGTGAAGATTTCCATTTGCCATGTGTTGGTTGCGTAATCTGGCCCGCCTCCTGTCAATTGATATACCTCTGTGAAAATTCCAAAGGTAACACCGATAGACAAAATCATGACTGTGTAAATTGCCGGATATAATAATGGCAGTGTGATCTTAAAGAACCTTTGCCAGCTAGAAGCACCATCGATTTCTGCTGCTTCATATATTTCTGCATTGATGCTTTCAAACCCAGAGGTTAATATCAATGCATAATACCCAGTAAACTTCCAAGCGATTATTACTGCGACGACACATAATGCTGCTAGAGGCGAACCAAGCCAATCGATATCAATTCCAAACTTTCCTCTTAAAACAGTGTTAAGCGGACTATTGTATGACAGCAATCCTTTGACAATAAAGGATGACACCACACCAGATGCTAAATATGGCAGGAAAAAACCAATCAGGAATATACCTTTGAATTTCGGAAGACCATGGACAATTGCTGCAACAATCATAGATGAAATAATAACTAACGGAACGAAAACAACCATAAATTTAAAGGTAACAAGGAATGCCGCTTGGACACCGGGAGACCGAAACACTTCTATGTAGTTGGCAATGCCCTTCCCATTATATTCTGGAGAAATTAAGTTCCAATCTGTTGTAGATAAATAAAACGACCATACTAATGGAATGGCAAAAAACAGGACGGCATAGAGGAGGTATGGACTGGCAAACAGCCAGCCCAACCCATTGCTTTTCCTCAACATTAAAGCCCTCCCTCTATTGCCTTTTTCATGTCATTCCAGCCGTTTTTAGGCGTTATTTTTCCTTTTACAACAGGATTCACAGCATGTTGGCCAATAAAGGTTTGCAGCTCGTTATATTTTGGATTATCGATAGATGGAATTCCATTTGGGACAGCATCTGCATACGGCTGCAGTGCCGGGTTTTCGCTGAAGAAGGCTGTGAATGCTTCATTTTCAGCTAAGTCGTCCCGGGCAGGCGGCAGATTGGTTTGTTCAAGCCACTTTAAATCATGCTCAGGATTGGAATATACCCAACTCATGAATTTCATAGCCGCTTGTTTTTGTTCCTCTGTTGCTGAAGCATAAATAACTAATCCTTTCGTATCTGCAAATGTTTTAACATTTTCTGTGCTCATTTCATCTGGAACAGGCGGAGGTGCAAGTGTAAACGTTTCTCCGTATACCATTTTCGGAAACTTTTCCTCCCAATATGTCAGTGTCCACGGACCAATGTCAGTGAAAATTCCGACTCCTGTTTCAAAGGGATCAGTAACTGTTTTTAACAAATAGGCATCTTCTTTTCGCAGATCATCCATGAAATCCAACACCTTTATTCCCGCATTATCATCTGCAACTAGCTTGTTTCCTTCAATGAAGTTATTACCTGCTGATGCGGCATTATATAGCATGAAGAAATCAAACCATCTTTTCCACGCTGTAGGGTCTGCTAAGTCCGGCTTGGCCCACACGAATTTTTCAGGATACTTTTGTTTAAGCTTCTTGGCAGCATCAAGCATTTCGCTGTATGTTTTAGGAGCCTCATTAATGCCAAGATCTTTTAGAATATCCAGCCTCCACCCAAAAAGCATTGGGTTGGAGTAGATTGGCAGTACATACTGATTTCCATCGGAAAATTTCCACGGCTCCACTGTTTCGTTCATGTTCCGATTTGTGATAATGTCTTCCCAGCCGTCTAATTCATTAAGAGGCACGAGCGCTTTACTTTCAGCAAGCTGTGCTGCAAATCCGCGGTTAATATTTTCTGACATCGTCGGAGCGCTTTTACCCGCTATTGCGGATTGAATGCTCGCTTCAGATGAAGGACTTTCTTTGATAGCGCTAACATTTATCTTAATCTTTGGATTGTCCTTTTCAAATTCCTTGGCCATTTCCTTCCAATAAGCTTGTTGAGTAATATTCGGTGCTGCCCAAAACTCTATCGTTGTCTCCCCGTTTTTATCTGCATTCTTTTTACCTTCCCCGCTGCATCCTGAAAGAATCGAAACAGCAGTGGTTGCTGCCATAAGCAGAGAAATCACTTTTTTAGATTTTTTCTTCATGTTATCACCCCGTTTAAGATTAATTACTTTACCAGTACATCAACACGTGGATTATCATTACAATTACAAAAGGGAATTACAATTCTTTTATACGAAATTATTGTAACGTTACAATTAAAATTATCACATTGTCTTTTATATTATTCAACGCGATTTTCGGACTAAACACCAAGTATGAATTGTAGTTAATTCACACTAATATTAAAGATAAAGACTTTGTTGCATGACATTATTTTGTCATGTATGTTAGTATTATGAATAATATTGTTTTCAATTAGTTGAAGGAATGATTTCATGACAAAAAAAATTACGATGCAAGATATCGCAGACCAGTTAAATATTTCGAAAAATTCTGTTTCCCAAGCGTTAACAGGCAAAGCCGGTGTAAGTGAAAAAACGAGAAGTTTAGTGGAAGCAACAGCCCGCGAGTTAGGCTATGAATATTTGCCTGCGCGTAAAAACTACCAATATAACACAGACAGCAAAAATGTTAAAATTGCGCTTATTGCATCTGATTATGCCTTTTCTCTTAAAAGCTTTTTCGGTGAAATTTACTTAAGTATTGAAAAGGAGATAGCAAGTCAAAACAACAGCTTAATGATTCAATCGATAAACCAAGCAGCCATACAATCCCTTGAATTACCTGCCTTTATTCTCAATGGTTCGGTTGACGGAGTATTAATTCTTTCCCACTTGAATACAGAGTATATTCAAAAAATTATTTCAACAGGCATCCCTGCTGTGTTAGTTGATCATCATCACCCACACATTAAAGCAGATGCAGTATTAACAAATAATCGGTTTGGAGCATTTCTGGCGGTAGAGCATCTCGTTCAATTAGGGCACAGAGAAATTGGTTTCATCGGCAATATTTCGATTTCGCCGAGCTATTATGAAAGATTGGAAGGATATCATTTGGCATTAAACCATTATGGAATAAAGCATAATGAAGCATTGCTTCTTTCCGACATAGAAGAAGATGAGGATGGTGTTAGAAAAGCGATGCACCAGCTGCCTAAACAGCCAACTGCCTGGTTTTGTGTTAATGATGGCTTAGGCTTTCTCGTCAGCTCGTATCTCGTGCATGCAGGCTACAAAATTCCTGAACAGATTTCCGTATCGAATTTTGACAATGGTCAATTATCGAAACTTGCTACACCGAAAATCACAACAATGGATATCGACCTTGAACTTTTCGGCAAAAGAGCGGTAGAACAGTTAATGTGGAGAATCAGCAATAAAGATGCAGCTAATCAAGAAATACTTTTGCCCACCACTTTGCTTGTCCGAGAGTCCACTGGACCTGCCCCCAATTAAAAAAACCAGCTTCCATTTAGAAGCTGGTTGTATCGTTATTCGTTCGTTTTCCAGTCAAACACAAAATCATCATCTGACAACGGCTCCACTTTAGTAGCCTTTACATAACCATTTCCTTTAACAGAGAAGAAGTCATGGTTTTTCGTATCTGTTTTCATCCCGTTCTCCACGATCGGGTTGATTGCCTCTGACTCAAATACTGCTTCATATCCAAGGTTCATACAAGCTTTGTTAGCATTGTAGCGAATGAATTTATTTACTTCATCTACAAGACCAATCTTTTCGTATAAGTCCTGCGTATATCCTAACTCATTTTGGTAAAGAGTTTCCATTAGATCAAGTCTTTCTTTTGCAGCTCGTTCCTGCTCTTCGATTGTAAGCTGACCGTACAGCTCTTGCGCTATTAGACCAACGTAAACTCCGTGTATACTTTCGTCACGAATTATTAAGTTTATTATTTCTCCAGAAGCTGTCAGCTTGCCTTGACCTGCCAAGAATAATGGATAAAAGAATCCAGAATAAAATAGGAATGATTCCAAGTAGACAGAAGCAACTGTCGCCATATACAAGTCATACTTGCTTACTTCTGGCTTAAAGAGCTTTTGGTAATATTCAGAGATAAGCTTGCCCTTTTTTTGCAATTGAGGATGATTGTGCACCCAGTCAAATACTTGGTCTATCTCTTCCTCTGTAGCAAGCGTTGTAAAGATGGTTGAGTAGGATTTTGCATGGATTTGCTCCATCATTCCCATAAAGGAAAGCACACCTTTACGCTGCAAGCCGCTTACGTGCATGCTGATCAACGGCATACCTTCGCCGCCCTGCTCTGTATCAAGAAGTGTCAAACCGCCAAGCACTTTCATGTATGTGTCTTGCTCTGTAGCTGACAATTCACCCCAAGTATTTTTATCAGATGAAAGACTGATTTCTTCCGGCAGCCAAAACTGTCTCGTATTTTGTGTATAAAACATCTGTGTGTAATCATCTTCATGCTGATTCCAGTTAACAGCATACTTAGTCATTTTCTTTCCCCCAGTGTTACAAAAAATAAAGGGGAGACTTAGGCTCCCCGTGTATTATCTTAAACTGCACATGCGATACATTCGTCAATCGCCAAGTTGCGTGTGCGTGTGTAGTAAAGTGATTTCAAGCCAATTTCGTTCGCATAGATATAATAGCGCGCCAATTCTTTTGTAGAAACGTCTGAGTTTACATAAAGAATGGTCGAAATACCTTGATCGACATGCTCTTGTGCTGCAGCAATCAAGTCCATAATCTTAAATTGATTCATATCGAATGCTGATTTGTAGAACCAGAAATTCGTTTCATCCATATAAGGCATTGGATAATATGTTGTAGAGTTCGCATATGTGCGGGACTCAATTTGGTTAACAACAGGCATTACAGATGCTGTAGCGTTTTGAATATAGCCAATGGATTGTGTTGGGGCAACAGCTAAACGATAAGCATTATACATACCGTGTTCTTTAACTAAAGCAGCTAGTTCTGCCCAGTCTTCACAAGTAGGAATATAGATGCCATTAAACAATTGCTTCACTTTATCTGTTTTTGGCGCATAGCTTACTTCTTTGTATTTTTCGAAGTAAGTGCCTTTCGCATACTCAGACTTATCAAAGTCCTTGAATGTTTCGTTTCGTTCTTTTGCAATCAGCATACTCTTTTCGATTGAATAGTAATTCATCATCATGAAGAATGTTGCAGTGAAGTCTTTTGCTTCATCTGATTCATAGCTGATGCGGTTCTTAGACAGGTAACCGTGCAGGTTCATGGCACCTAGCCCTATCGCATGCAGCTCTTCATTTGCTTTTTTAACAGACGGTGCGTTTTGCACATCTGAAATGTCTGAAACGGTTGTTAAAGCTTCAATTCCAACATGAACAGAATCTCTGAACACATCACCAGGCTGCATCACATTAGGAATGTTAAGGGAACCTAGATTACAGTTAATATCACGGCGGATAATATCTTCTTGGCCGTAATCGGTAATTTCAGAAGTTTCCTGAAGTTGGAAGATTTCTGTCCTCATCTTCAACAGAGCTCGTTACACTCAGTCCGTTTTCTAACTGCTATAGGTCATACCCTATAGAGGAGACTATATCATCACCCTCAGCTCGACCTGATGGGGTGCTCTGCTTTTCGATTTAAAGGATTTTACAGCTTATGCCATTCCGCATAAGCAACCTACCACTTGGCTCTACTCTACTCGCTTCTTCACTGAAGTCTTTCATTCAGCTATGCTTTCGATAGTCGTTAGGCATTTACTTATCTTATTCTTTCAGAAAGTCTCTTATAAGCAGGAAATTTGTGGATATTTTATTTTACCAATGTATTTCATACCATTAAGTTTATTAACGGTCTCATAGACAAACCCATAAGGCACTTTCTGATTCATTGCGTTTCTCCTTTTCATCTATCATGTTAAACATAAACTTTTAAAGGGAGTAAAGCATTATCATAATAAGATAAGATTTAGCACGGCAGGTTATCGCTATTGCTCTCACACAAATAGGACTTCCCCCGTTTAACAGAGTTATTCGACAGCCATTACTGACTGAAGGTGCTAGAAAGTTAACACAGATTGCTCATTTTAATCTGGCCAATGTCTTTAAGCGCATGCGCTTTGTTTGCATTGGATTTGTTCATAAAGTATGGATAGCCTGATTCCAGCTGAATTTGGGCAATCTTTGTGATCATTTCACGCGCCGTCATTGCAACACGTTTTTTCACATTTGGATTTGCCACTAACTCGTCATACATTTCATCCATGCGCATATCATCTAAATGTACACCGTATTCCTTAAACACACTGAACGGTGCGAAAACATAAAAGTCTTTGTTTTCCTTTGCTAATTGGAAGAACTTGTTTTCTACGATTAATCCGATGGAAAGTGTTTGAATACGGGACTTCTCGTCGGCATTTATTTTTTTTGTATCCAAAAATTCAACAACATCCCAATGGAAGATGTTTAAGTATGCAGCTCCTGCCCCTTTACGCTGGCCAAGCTGGTTAGCGTAGGAGAATGTATCTTCTAACAGCTTCATAACAGGAACAACACCTGATGCTGCATTATCGATGCCTTTAATTTGTTCATTGCGGGCACGCAGCTTCGAAAGGTTAAGGGCTACTCCGCCGCCTATTTTCGAAAGCTGTCCGGATGTATTGATATTATGGAAGATGGAGTTTAATGAATCGTCCATTTCCAATAAGAAGCAGGAAACCATTTCTCCGCGACGGCTTCTGCCTGCATTCAAGAATGTCGGCGTTGCCGGCTGGTAGCGCTGCTCAATCATCGCGATTGCTGTTTTCTTCGCTTTTTCAGCATCTCCTTGTCCTAAAAACAGGGCGACGATGATAATGCGGTCTTCGTATGTTTCTAAGTAGTTCTTCTTGTCATCTGTCTTCAAGGCATAATCTTTATAGAATTTTGAAATAGCCATGTAAGACTGGAATTTAAATTCATAGTTGTAAACGGCATTTGTTATGTCTTCAATGTCAGATATGCTGTATTGTTCCAGCACTTGCGGATAATAGAAATCTTTTTCCACCATATAAGTAAATTTTTGTGCCACAGATTCAAAACGAATCAATTTCGGCTCGATTTCCGATACAAGGAATTCAGCCACTGCCTCTTTGTCTTTTTCCAGACGGAAGAAACCTTTTTCGTTAAGCTGTGTCACTTCGTTGTTTAATTCTATGTGTCTCATAGCTAATATTTTGCACCCTTTCCCTAACTATCTCCACATCCTCGGGCATGCCGCTCATCTCAAACTTATGGAGAATCGGTACCCCGTACATATTTGATATCTTATTTGCACTTAAAGCAAAGTTTTGCCCCCAATTTTTATTACCACTCGATACGACTGCATAGAGATTGGTGTGATTTGCCTTAAGGAAGTCTAAAGTTGTTTGAGGAACCTGCCCCATTCCAGTTGTATAAGTTAATAGTATAAAAGGTTCATAGACTTTTAGTCCAGCCTTTAGTTCTATTAAATTGTGCTCTGGAAGCTCTAGTTTTTGCACAAAGCGGCGCACATTCCCGGTTTTACTGTCAAACACGATAAACAAAATTATTCCCTCCTTAAGAATTTTGATAGAATAGGGGCAAAAGCAATATTCTATCCTATACCCTAAAAACATACAAGGGCTACTAAATACAGATGTTTTTTATAAATATATCTCAATATGTTGTGTCTAAACACTATTCAACCCTTTTTTGGTACTAGAGTCAATAGAGTCTCTTTGAATTTTTTTGTCAACAATATCACTCAACTTTTATCGATTTTTGAGTTTATTTGAACCTAAAAAAATGCAAAAAGTCTGATGAGAGTAGTCCTCATTAGACTTTTTTTATACGAAAATATATTCTATTTATCTTACTTCCCACACAGCAACTATATAAAACCTTCCTACTTTTTTTACTTTTTAAAGATGTGCTGAAGGATTTCTCCCGTTCGCATTTTATCCATAAAAAAAATTATATTTGATTATAGCACCCTTACAAATTGTCCGAAAACAATAATTAACTTTTGGAACTGCCAAGTGTATCACTTTCCAATAAGCTTTTTTCATGATCACTTTCATTCCATTAATCTTGAATTAATTTTAGCAACTTTCAAAGGAACTAACCGCAATATATGTACAAATAAAAATTACCGGTGTATTTGCCGATACATTTTTACAATGTTAAAAAAGTTAAAAGAATTTTCCATCTTCCATTAATCTTTTTACTCACAGGTAGATTGGAAGATTAATTATCTACATTCACATCCCCCTTCATCCTTAAGCATGTACATTTAAATAACCACACCATTTCGAATGCATAATTATAATCCGTCTCTTTAATAAATTAAGTTTCCGGTAACCTTAAGATTTTAAAAGGAAACTTTAATTTCCTATATATATAGGAAAGAAAATGTTATTTTCTAAATTTAAAGAATTATATTTGACGAATTTACTTCTCTCTTATATGATAGATATATACATTTCGAATATCCCTAAAGGGGAGTAGCTTTTACAGCAAAGTCGTCATTACAGAGTGCATGCACTCTCGGCTTTGTTGGCAGCTGACAAGCTGTTAGCAAGACCTTTACATGTGAACGTGTAAAGGTCTTTTATTTTTCAAAAATCCTTTACCGTCAGCGGTAAAGGATTTTTTTGTTTAATATGTCCAAAAAATAAAATAAAAAAAGGATGAGAACAATGAAAAAACAAGTTAAAATGAATATGTTTGAACTGATTAAAAAGAATAAAGAAGAACTTCTAAAGGATAGAAGCTTAATGGAAAAGATTGAAAAGCGGGTTGATGAAAAGATTATCAAACAATAAGACCAGCAATCAGTTAAAAAAAGACAGCAAAATTCTATTATATTATTTAAGAAGAACACGTATAATTGGATAGTGAAACGCAAAGACAATCATTTTATATTTTGTTATTATATTAACATTAAAGACATAGCAAAACCGCGTCTTATGACATTACAACTGTTCATGTCATTTCAAAAAATCAAACAATATCCTATAAAATTATAGGACTGGAGGATTATAGTTTGTTTACTTTATTGACTAATTTACTAAAATCAGGTGCCCCTACTGTTGACCTTTCTCTATCACAGCAATCAGCTGCTCCAGGAGAGGTTGTCACAGGCCAATTCCATATTCAAGGGGGACGTAAAAGCTGTAAAATTAAACGATTAGAATGCACCTTAGTAAAGGAATTCGAGGATGGCAAAACCGAAACGGTTGAAGAAGTTACGACCATTTTGATGTCCCGAGTTATAGGCAGTGAAGAAAAAATCGAACTGCCATTTTCTTATCTCATTACAGACAAGCTTGAGCCAACTGCTACTTCCTTTTCTTACAGACTGCATACTAATCTTGTTTTCGCAGAAAATATGTCAAGAAAGGACCATGATGAATTAGTGATAGTCGATAATAGGAAATAAAAAGGAACCATTTAAGGATGTGCCAAATTGGCACATCCTTTTTTTACAATTTATGCTAATTTGTATTTATGATTCAATTCATACGCCAACACAGCTTGTCTCTTAAAAAATATAATATAAAGAATACAATTGAAAGGTGGGATAAATGAATGTGTAATTCCAATTCCAGATGCTGCTGTAATCACGGTTTCCATCATGGCTGCAATCACGCTTTTTATCACAATCGCTGTAATCGTTGTCAGCCTTTTATCCGAATCAATCACTGCAACCCTTGCCACTTTTGTCATCACCATCATAATTGCCACAACTACTTCCCTTTCTTCCCAAACAATATTTGCTGCCGCTGTAAAAAATAACGGATAGAAACACCAATTTTCAAATTTTTTTTGAAACCGCAGATTGCTGCGGTTTTTTTTATTTGGCTGTCAAGAGAGATAAAAGCACAAACATGTCATTCAACCATACATACAATACGACTAAAACAAATAATGAGAAGGAAGGTTATGTATGAACGCAGATAAATACCCATTAATTCCAGAAAACTCGATTTTTAAAGGTCTTGAAGGCACAGACATTTTAGTTGTGACAGATGAAGACCAATTGAACATACTTGGGCAAACATTTAGACCGATTTTCACTGGAACAGTAAGTGAAGTGACAAATGGTTATCTTACGTTAAATCCCGCTATCATCAAAATGAGTAATGCTCCGAACTATCGGTTCCCGACACCTTTAAGCATTCCGTTAGAAGCAATTGCCTGGTTTACTCCTTGGGATCCAGAACGACGTCTTCCATTAGTCTAACTTACTTTAGAAAGGTGATATTATGTCTACGAAAAATAAAAGCAAACTGTTGAAAGAATTAGGACTTAACGGTGAAGCAGATGTGAATGCTATCCGCCAAGCGGTTGTAACAAACAAGTTCAGACAAAGTATAGGGAAACGAACATTTATCCTATTAGGACCATACCCGTTTATGGTTATTGGAACAATTCTTGAAGTTGTGTCTGATTTCGTCAGAATTAAAGTAGAAGTTACGAATATTTCTGAATTAGATGGAGAAATTTTCAGCCTCCATTTAGACGAAATTGATGTTTTCTTCATTGAAGATGGTAAATACAAAATACCTAAGCTGAATGTTGGTTCGCAATAAAGGAGGGATAATTATGCTGCGAAAATTTCATATAGTAGCAATCCCCATCAGAATCGTCTTTAATAAATTCGGAGATTACGATCCTGATGGCATGATGTATGTATTAAAAGAAAATGAAGAGAAAGTGAAAGCGCAAGTTGCAGCAAACCCGTTCATGCCTGTTGACCTAGTTGAACCACTCGTTCTCCGCGCAAACCGCGGTGATGATATTGAGATTTTATTCGAAAACCAGCTTCCTTTTAGCACATCTCTTCATATTCAAAAAGCAGAATATAGTGTCTTCACTTCAGATGGCGCCTTTGTTGGGGTAAATCCCGATACTACGGTGCCTCCTTGTGGACAAATTATTTACCGCTGGCATGCAAATGAACAAGGTATATGTTTCTTCTCTGACATGGGCAACACCTTATCAAGTGAATTAGGGAGTAATGTCCACGGCCTGTACGGAGCTCTTTTAGTACAGCCAAGAGGTTCCTATTGGACAGATCCCGTTACTGGTTTGTCTATTAACAGCGGTGCTTTTGCTGATATTCACAATGCTATGCTCCCTTCTTACAGGGAATTTGCCTGGTTTTTCGCAGACGAACCGGAAGTTCGTGATTTAACAGGACAGAATCCAATCAGCCCGCACACCTTGCAGCCTGAGTCAACATTTCCGATCAATTACCGATCGGAGCCAATGCGAAACAGGTTAAGATTGATCCAAGAAGGTGTCGTAGCACCAGAGTGTGAAAGCGAGGAGGTTCATCATGATTCATGGGTATTCGGTGATCCTTCGACTCCGATTCTCCGTGCATATGTTGGAGATCCAATAAAAATTCGCCTTATCCATGGTGGTGTAAAAGAGACACACACTTTTCACTATCATGTTCATCAGTGGCTGCAGGAGCCAACCGACCAAGATTCAGAAGTTGTCGATGTACAAGCAATCTCCCCACAGAACAATTATACAGTTTCGCCATTGTACGGTGCAGGCAGCCTACAGAGAGCAAAGGGTGATGCAATTATTCACTGTCATCTCTACCCGCATTTTGGTGAAGGTATGTGGGGTATCCAACGGACTTTTGATACATTGCAAGATGGAAGCCAATGTTATCCAAATGGTGTGCCGATTGCTGCTCTTCAACCGCTTCCAACCCAGCCATTGCCACCAGAGCCTACAGCTGAAAAACCAGGATACCCGAACTTCATTCCTGGAATTGCCGGCTGTAAAGCACCAAGACCGCCGCTCGTCGGAGACAGAGAATCAACCGTTCTTGAGATGAATGCCTTTGACAGTCGTCCAGTCCCTGGAGCAGCATTTACAAATCCATGTCCCCCGGGAGCGCCGGTAAGAGAGTATGATATTTCTTTAATTCAAATGCCGATAGTATACAACAAACAAGGCTGGCACGATCCAGAGGGACGCCTTTACGTCTTGGCGAAAGATGAAGAAGATGTTCTAGCAGGCAGAAAGTCACCGGAACCGCTCGTTATCCGTGCAAATGCAGGAGAGTGTCTAAGGCTTCACTTTACAAATAAACTTCCTGAAGTATTAGGCGGTAATGCCTTCCAGCTTGTCAATCGTACGTATGAAGCTGGCATGCATGTCCACTTCGTAAAGTTTGATCCGCTTTGTTCAGATGGTGCTAACGTTGGCTGGAATTATAACTCAGGCATCTTGCCTGGAGAAACAATCACCTATCAATGGTTTGCAGATGTTGAATTAAAAGCAACCTTTTGGCATGACCACTTATTTGCCAATGAACATCAGCAGCATGGTGTATTTGCCGCAATTAATATAGAATCTAGATTCTCCCGCTTCCTTGATCCACACACTGGAGAAGAAATAGAATCAGGAACGCAAGCAATGATTGTGAACCCGCTAAGTCCTGACTTCCGAGAGTTTCATTTGTTCGTTCATGATTTTTCATTACTGTTTGATGCAAATAATCAGCCTTTAAACCCGCCTCCTTTTCCTGGTTCACCAGATGACCCTGGCGTAATGGGCATTAACTACCGAAACGAGCCGCTGCAATACCGGATAAAGGAACCTGACTGTGATCCTGCCTATACCTTCAGTTCATGGGTTCATGGTGATCCAGTCACGCCGCTTTTAGAGACGTACAACGGCGACCCAGTCCGCATCAGGCTTATTCAAGGTGCTCATGAGGAGTCACACAGCTTCAATTTACATCGCCAGCGCTGGCATCGTGAAAGAGGTGACTTGGATTCAGAGTTAGTGCAGCAGCAGCATATCGGTATATCCGAGTCCTTTACCTTTGAATTTTTCATAGATGGTGAAGGCGACTTTGATATGCTCTATCATTTCGGAACAATCGATGATGTTTGGCTAGGAAACTGGGGATTAATGCGTACATTTAAGGAGAAGGTATCGCATTTGCTGCCATTGCCTGACCAGCCTGCACCGCCGCCACGAACAGAAGCCTTGCCTGTTCCGACCGGCTGCAGACCGCCTATGGCACCGCATCCTGGAAACCCAGCACCTCCTGGCGCACCAGTTCGCAAATATGAGGTGGTTGCACTCCAGATGCCAATCGTTTACAACAGCTTTGGCGATCATGATCCGCATGGTCTTATATTCGCACTTGCTGAGGATGTTCCAAAGATAGTAAGCGGCGAAAAAAATCCTGAACCGCTCATATTACGTGGTAATGTTGGAGAATGTGTGGAGGTGACGCTCTACAATCAAATATTTGGTCCGTTTCATAATGAGGATGATCTACTGCATGGCTATCCAAGTGTGCCAGTCGAGGCTCCCTTCCCTCCGTCTCGACGCATTTCGATGCATGCACAGTTAGCTGAATATGACGTCCGATTCTCGGACGGTGCAACAGTTGGCTATAACTATGACCAAACAATTGGACCAGGTGAGTGTATTACCTATCGCTGGTATTTAGATCAGCCGTTTGGATCAGCGAATCTCTGGGATATGGCCGATATCCGCAATCACCGCCACCATGGGGCCTTCGGAATGCTGATCACAGAATTCAGAGGATCCAGTTATCTTGATCCATGTACAAGAGAAATAGTGAAAACCGGTGATCAGATTATCATCTCCAACCCTTTTGGTGAATATAGGGAATTTGCTGTAGTAATGCATGACGGTATCCGTCTTGTTGATAAAGATGGCAATCTTATTATCGATCCTGAACCATTGTTACTCGATATTGAAGACTTTGAATTAGAGGATTTTGAAGATCAAGGATCGCGGGCCTTTAATTACAGGGCGGAAAGATTTAAACACCGCTTAGCACAGAATCCGGATATATCAAAAGTGTTCAGCTCCCTTGTCCATGGAGATCCAGCAACACCGCTATTTTTAGCCTATGCAGGTGACCCGGTTGTTATAAGGTTTACCTTCCCTGCCGATAGAGCCCGGGCCCACTCCATTACCTTCCATGGCCACAAATGGCTCGATGATGATGATGATGTAAACTCACGAATCACTTCCATTGAAGGACAGATAGCTGTCGGTCATGCAGATGATTTTGCTTTAAAATACGGAGCTGGCGGCTATTTGAACTTGCCAGGAGACTATCTGTACCGATCTGGTCTTATTCGCTGGGATATCGAACTCGGTGTGTGGGGAATCATGCGTGTTTTAGATATGCCTAGTCCTTATTTGGCTCCGCTGAATCCGAATTTCTCTCCATTTAGATACGATTAAGAAAAGAGGTGTTTAAATAAAGATGTCAGAAAAATATTGTGATTGTCCTTGTCACCATAATCAGGGTATTTGCCCCGAAGGCGGCTTTTGCTGCCCTGAACGAATACCAGAAAGTGTTCCAAACAATCGCTTTGGTTCTCCAAATATTTGTCCACCAGCCATTCCGACACCGCGTTACAACTCGCCGAGCAGTTCGCTGCCGCTTCGGGAGTTAAACGCCTTACAGGCTTGTATTGAGGAAATTAATGATACCCTTCGCACCATCGGCAATCCCCGTGATCCACAAGACCCTGAACAACAGCAGCGGCAAAGACAGCTGCAGCAGCATTTCCGGGCACTTCGCTTTTCTCTTGTGAAAGTAAACGTCACTTGTGATGATGAAGAAATGGAAATACTAGGGATATTAGAGGATGCAGGTTCTAATTTCATCAAGCTTAATACACTCGGAGACAAAAAACTGATTCTATTTAACCGAATTTGCCTTTTGAAGCATGAAAATAACGATGCAGAAACGTTTGAACATCAGCAGGAGCTTCTAAACATTGATATGTGCCTGCGCCGTGAAGTCACCTTGCATTTTGGTGAAATTGTCGGGCGCAGCCCTGAGCTCATCAATATATTTTTCGGGATTCCTCTTTATTTGTTCCTGCTGCCTGTTATCGGCTGTAAGATACGTGTAAAAACAGATGGAGAGAATATCTCAGGCATTCTTTGTGAAGTCGATGAAAATCAATTCAGGATTGAATGGATAGAGGAACCAGAACAAGCTGAAGAGGAAGAGGAAGAACCAGAGCAAGAGAATCCTATTGATCCGTGTGCAGAAGAAGATGGAGTCCGTACTATTAATTTTGACGAAGTCTGTTTTATTTCCATAGATTCATAGCAAAAAAGAAGAGTCTGATGCCTACGGCATCAGACTCTTCTTTCTCCTATCTTTCTCCGTTTCGGCCAAATATTATGGCAGGTTTCCTTGACCCACTGAACAAAGGTTGGAAACATTTGAAACGGAGTACTTCTTTTCAATAAATTTATCTCTTTCATATTTATAGTAGACAGCTCTTTGCCGTGCTTTAATGTCAGCTTCCCAGCTTCAAGCTTTACTAGCTTTCCCTTTCGCTTCTCTCCACCTGTAAAAACTGTTACCTTTGTGTTCTTCCATGCCTGAAGATGCACTTCAAGGGATTCTTCGTAAAACTGGCGCTTTAATACGTCATTTTTTAGGACGGTTGAGGAAAAATCAAACAACAGCTTCCGCCTCAATGTATCATCATATATGACTTGCTGGTGGTTATTCGGCATATCAGAAATCCCATAAGGAACACTTGCCGATTCAATTGCCGCATAAGGAATCCAATAGCGCTCTGTTACAGTTGTTAATGCCACAAAGTCTCTGCCGACAACACTGACTCTGCCAAGCAGCTCTACTGCTTCTTCACTGACAATAGCATGAACCTTCGTCTGCTGATTGCGCCTTCCTTTAAGAAATCTGGACAGCATAATCGGCTTTTTATATTCGGGAAGACTTTGACCAATCTGCTTCAAATTAATTCCTTCCATGTAATCCCGCAGCAGATTCAGTTCATGTGCAGGCATAGTGCTTGGCGGAGAGGTATAGCCATCTCCCCTTTTTAACGTATAATAATCATTTTTCAGGAATTTCGTTTTATTAGTGAGTCCCTCATAATATTTCTTCTCCTCATCCGGCCCCATCTCTCTTCTCTCCACAGCGATCCCTCTCTTTAGCTTTTTTTATACAGTATGAAGGGAGACTAAAAAAAGGACGGAAACGAGTAAGGGATAATCGCACATTTTTTTAAGGACTAACTAGGAAGTGGCGCAACAAAGTATTTTATCTCATACATATAGGAACAAGGGGTGATCAGTGGTGTTATCTTTTACATGGGTTCTTTTTGTCAGCTATTTTATTACAGCTGCGGTTTCTTACTTTTATTTGCATAAGGCAAGAAACTTAATAAGCTACCATTTTGGCATGAATATTGCGATGACTTCAAGCGGAGTCATGGGAATATCATGCGGCATTATCCTTGGCAGTCAATTCCCGCTGTATTTTTCTGAAGTGACCGTGTTAACGCTGATTATCGCTGTCACTGTCGGAGCAATCTTCGGCTCCCTTGTTGACTACCAGACACTTTTGACAGGAGTTTCAAGCGGCATTATGGCAGGAGTAATGGGACCAATGCTTGGCGCAGCAGCAAACTTTACTCTCATTGTCGTTGCGACCCTGCTAGTATTCTTAAGTTTTGGACTGCTGTGCTTTTCATTAAGATCATTATAGAGGAGTTAGGAAAATGAACAAAAATAGGTTACGACTAATGACTGTTGCCTGCGTGAGCACCATCTTTTTATTTGGCTGCACAACGACAACCGAGCATGAACAAACATCAGAAAATGAAACACATGAGCATTCAAATGAAGTGAGTATTGAAATCAAGACACCGGTAAGCGACCAAGTTAACAAGGAATTAGATTTAGAAGTGGCAGTTATGGATGGGAATAACCCTCTGACCGATGCTAAAGTTGGCTTTGAAACATGGAAAGAGGGAGACACAACTCATCCGTATTTTGATGCAGAAGAAAACAAAGACGGACACTATAACGCAAAACTTCTGTTTGAAGAATCAGGTGAATATACAGTCAAAGTACATGTGGAAAAAGGCAGCATTCATGAACATAAGGAAATATATATTACAGTAGAGTAAGCTACTCCTTGCTTTCTGTTTTAAATATTCGAAACCCTTTAGTGAAGTTCTTCTCTGCTCCATTCTGGTCTACGATTTTAAGATGTGCGACCCACTTTCCGTCAAAAGGAAGATAATAACCTTCTGCCACATACAATCCGTCTGTCTCTGCAGGCACTAACGGGACTTGGATTGGAGCGATTTCTTCACTGTTTTCATATTGTAGCCACAGCTCTGCCCTTTTGATTGTATGCTCGGTAAATTCAACTTGAAAGCTATTTTTACCTGGAGCATTTGGAGTGATTGTTAAAGTCATATCTGTTTGGCTGCTTTTTTCTTCCCATTTCAAAGGCGTATTTGCCGGAACAGGGCTTAAATAACTTAATCCTCCAACAACAAGCAGGATCAATACCATAAAACCAAAGTCTACTTTTAACCATTGCCAGTTTTTAGTGAATGATTTCTTTTTTAAATAATAGCGGATAATACCTGCTGTCAAGATAACAAGGAACACTAAAAATACTTTAGTCAGCAGGAAAATCCCCCAAGGCGTTACCCATAAATAATCCAAACTAGGCAAATAGAGAACAGTCAACGCAATCCCCGACATAAAGAGGATTAACATGCTTATAAATGCTCCTTTTGAAAACAGCGGTATAAAATCCTTAATATGAAGACGGTGTTTTTTCCAAAAAATCACTATATACAATAACCCGCCAGTCCAGACTGCTGCACCAAATAAATGGAGAAAGTCGATCGGTACAGATATCCACATCGGTCCATAAGAAGCAGAATGACCGTTGAAGCCTTTCGCTGCGAGCATCAGTATTATCCAAATACAATCGAGCCATTTTGCTTTAAAAAGCAGGAAAAATCCCAGCAGTGATAACAACAAGGAAAATATCCAGGAAAGACCGAAACCGGTGTTTAAAGGAATGCCGGAGACAGTCGTATTCATAAGCCACTGAACTGCAATTAATATAATTAAACATAACAGATGATATTGCTGCAAGATAAGAGAAACAAACCGAAATTTACGTCTTTGTATATCATTGTGTTTGCTTTCTTGAAGTACTCCCCATAATATCCAGCCAGTGACACTAAGCAAGCCAAAATAATAGGCAGCTCTTGTCACAAATATAGGGATTTCGTATGGATTATCTCCGCTTATTTCTAAATTAGCCGGCAGTGCTGCATTGCCGACCAAAAATACATAGGAACCACTTATTGGATGGCCATCTGCTGAAATAACGGTATATGAGACTAAATAAGCTCCTTCAGAAAGTGCAGGAAGGCGTGTTTTAAGCTGTTTATTATCATTGCTTAAAGTCGTCTCAGCCTCTGTAATTAATTCTTTGTCTTGATTCATTACTTTAACAGCAGAAAGTCCTGCTTTAATCGCTTCATTGAAGAGAAGAACTATTTCCTCTGGACTCTCGTCAAGCCTGGAGTCTGCCGAAGGATTTGCATTTGTTAAGACAGCATGAGCTGCTGCTTGAATAGGGAAAAAAAACGGACAAATCAGGATAATGAATAGAATAACAACCTTTCTCATATGCCCCCCCTAAAAGTTTGCTTTATGAGTATCCTATTCAGCTCCCGCCTAAATGATAATCAAACCGCGATTAATATCTGCTTAAGTATGTTATATAAAAGTAGAGTCTTTTCCGCATTAACACGGAAAAGACGGTGTGCATTGCACTTAAACTTCTTCTTCTTCTTCCTCTTCTTCCTCTTCATCATGCTTTGCGCCGCAATGCGGACAAAAATGATCATCCATACACGGGAAGTAACAAACCGGACACGGATTGCAATGCTTGTCCAGCCATTCAATCTTGCAAATATGCTCAATCAGTACAGTAACAACCTTCTCGTCAAACATAAGAATATCGACAAAGTTAGTACCCACATTACAGATAACGCCTTCTACTTCATCTGACATATCAGGACATTCTAAAAATATTTTTACTTTGCAGCCTTTAAAACGGAAGAGCTGGAAAGCAAGGTTTCCATTCAACCCGTTGAAGTTCAGCCGTGGATTATTGATTCCGAAAAAGAATGGTGATACTTTTAACGGAACATCACAATCCTTGCCGACAAAATGTCCGTTATTACAGTTGTTATGAAGCGGTTTAAGCAGAAAATTCCCTTGTCCCCTTCTGTCATGATGTTTACCGCAGTTACAATTAGAGTGATGATGGTGGCTACAGTTGCAATCAGAGTAATGATGCTTATCGCAGTCACAATCTGAATGATGATTGTCACAATCACAATCTGAGTGGTGGTGGTAATTGTTTTGTGAATGGTGATGTGGATAGGAAGGATCATTAGAGTAAGTGGAATAGTTTTGATAATTGTTATTAGAAGGATAATGATGATTATGCTTGTCCTCCGAATCCCAATTATTGATTACTCCATGCAGTGATTTCAACAGATGCTTTGATATTTTACGTGCTTCTCCCCTAACAGAAAAACCCAATATACCCATTAAAATGCTCCCTTCTGACATAGTTCATACTAATATATGTCACCTTTTTCCGCTGGTTATGTACAAACGTTTACTATGTAAAAAATTGACTTATGTCCTCATTGAATAAATGTCAACAAAACTGTTTTGTGAAAATAAAAAAATGATCAGCCTGTTAAAAAGCGATCACTTTTACTTGCAATTATTCCTTTCCGTCATGGAAATAATAAATTGTTTTAAGCTCGGAGCAAGCTCTTCAGCATCTCCGCTTTCATGGTACCAGAGAAAGATTTGTTCTCTCATCAATCCATTAACTTTTTTTAAGCATAATTTATCTCCTGTACCATTTTCGCCAATAACAATCCATTCGTCTGCCATTCCAATATAACGAACTTCAGTATTTTGTCTGACAATATCATCCCATGTTTTCTTCACATTTTTGCGGTCTTTAATCGGAAATAGTATCCATTCTCCAATTTCAGGGTTATTTACTAAATGGTACAGCTGCACAAATTGTTCTGGAAACACTGCTTGAAGTTTTTCTTCTGCTGCCTTAATATCTATCTCGTCTACACCAGGCTTTCTAGTTAAAATCAACTTACGGACTGTTTCCATCTGCTTCTCTCTCCTTTATAAACGATATCGCTCTTGAATCTCAGCTGTCCCATTCCTCTGCCAACATTCCATAAACGATATGATCCACATAATGATCATACAACCACTCTGCCTGCCTGATACAGCCTTCTCTTGTGAAACGAAGACGTTCCGCAATACTTCTACTTTTCTTATTCCCTGACGCAGCCCTTATTTCTACTTTATCGAGCTGCAGCTCTAAAAAGGCATAATCAGTTAATGCGTGCACAGCATTTGTCATTATTCCATTGCCCTCATAGCCCGTCCCGAGCCAATAGCCAATATAGGCTGTTTTATTCGCCCAGTTTATACTATTAAACCCAACAACTCCAACAATTTCGCCTTTAAAAAGAATTACTGTTGTTAAACTTGTATTCTCAGAAAATCCTTTTAAGCAAAATTGGATAAATTGCTGTGTATCCTGCAGCTTTGTAGTTGTGTCTAGCCAAGGCAGCCATGTTCTTAAGTTCTCTCTCGAAAGCTCTGTTAACGCAAACACACGCTGTGCATCATGTGGCTGTATTAATTTTAGTGCTAAATCTTCATTTATTTTATGTATGAACATGAAAGCTCCCCCCATTGCCTTTTTTTGTATTTTACCATAATACTGAAAGTTAGGGAGAAGGTCATAAAAAAGAACAAGGAAGCTCTCTACCTTGTTCTATATTTTCCTATTAAATGGCTTTCGCCTTAAGAATAAATCTGTGCTGCTTAACTTCAAAGTAGCCTTTTTCCTCGATTTGTTGATGAATATGATATAATTTCATCTTCCAATTGGCCAATGTTAAAGTTTGGTAGTTGCCAAGGGATTACTTGAAGATATTGACACTCCCACAGCTAAAGCAATGGGATTCTAAAGTGCTATTGCGTTCACATTTTCTTATTTGTTGCAGCGCCAAGCTTCCATATGACCAGGAAAGCATAGCACTCGCTGTTCGTCCTGTTTCTGATAAATACGAGAAATCCCAGCCATTAAATGCGTGATTTCCTGCTTTTATTAAGTCTAAAAATAGCTGATCCTGCTCCATGTTTGCCTCCTGTAGAAGTTAGTTATCATAAAAAACTTTAAAGGCGGCACTCTAAGCCAGATTGATGGATAGAAGGGAGTGTTTTTCAAAAGGATTTCAGCCGCTTCCTTAAACTTCCACAACCTTAAAGCTATTTCCTCTTTTCTGACCGAACAGATAAGATATTTGCTTCTGCACCATATTCAAGGCGGATTGTTTTTCTTGCATCTACAGGTGTGCGCGCATTGATTGGCTTCACCTGTTTTTCGCCGTTTATCTCAAGCTCCACTAATAAGCATTTCGCTCCACATCTCAAAAGCGCTCCTCCTTATCTACTCACAAGCCTATCATACTTACATCTAGTAAGAAAATCTGCTTTCTTCCATCCTAAAAAAAGAAGATCACTAAGATCTCCCCTACTCTTTGCTTATAGCACCTAAGCCTTCTAACAAAACTTTCGCATCAGAATTCAAATAATTTCGTGCTGATTTTTTCAGCAATGTTTGTTCATTGCCTTTCACAATCATTTTTAATCCTCTCACATCAAACTTAGAGGCATAGGTGTTGATGGAATGATAAATTGCAAGCTCCTGCCTTGTTGGTTGTTCATAGCCTGATTGGATGGAATCAGTAATGAACTTGAGCAGCTCTCTTCCGTTTTTCTTCAATTTCCTTTCATTTTTCTTTAAGTATTCTATGTTCTCTTCCATCAATTTTCTTGCTGTCACTAGGTCAAGCTCTTCTACCTTCTCATTTATTGTTTGAATTAATTGCTCTATATACATGTACATTACCCCTTCCTATCTTTATATCGGATGGTATTCCATCTAAACGCACGTATAAAAGAACTATTTTTCCCTTCAAAATTTTGCAACTATACTCACAGAAGCACTCATTAGCTATAAAGAGAGATGAGACAGCACTGGATAATTCCCGTAAAATGGAAATATACAATAATTTGTAGTTGTTCTTCCTATTCTTTAATACTACAATGTAAGAAGCGGTTAGATTTAAAATTCAGCTCGCCATATTTGTACGGTATTGAAAAGAGGAGGCGCATCAAATTTGGACTTAGACAAAAAAGAAAGTGGTTATAGATGGATCGTATTCAGCGCCGTCTTGTTTGCCTATTTCTTAATCGTAAGTCAAAGAACAGCTCCAGGACTTATTACGGAGCAGTTAATGAATGATTTTCAGATTTCAGCATCAACCGTTGGAATGATCAGCAGTATACAATTTTTAGCGTATGCAGGACTGCAGATTCCTGTCGGGTTATTATCAGACCGTTTTGGTCCAAACCGGTTTCTTATTATTGGAACATTGCTTACTGGAATAGGCAGTCTTTGCTACAGCATTGCTCCTAATGAATATATTTTGATTGTATCGCGCTTTATCGTAGGAGTCGGAGATGCAGCAATTTTCGTTAATGTAGTCTTAATTATGAACGAATGGTTCAAAGGCAATGAGTTTGTTAAATTGATGGGAATGGTAGCACTAATCGGCGGAATTGGTTCCTTATCGGCGACTCTGCCTTTTTCTATGTGGATATCCCATGCGGGCTGGCGAGTTCCATTTTTAAGTGTCAGCATCATATTGATTGTAGTTTCATCTCTGCTTTATATAGTATTAATCTCAAAGTCGAGGAAATTATTTAAACCAGAGTCACAGCCAAAACCGAGTACACCTGTTAAAAGAGAGAGTGTTTGGAAAATTCTCCGCCGCGTCGTCACAACGCGTCAGGCTTGGGCAACCTTTCTTTGCCACTTCGGTGTAGTCGGGACATATGTTGGGTTTATCGGGTCATGGGCAGTTCCATACGGAATGAATGTTTTTGAGCTAACACGCTCAAGTGCAAGTCAACTCGTTATGTATGCCCTTGTTGGTACAATGATTGGCGGACCATTACTCGGGTGGATTTCCAGTAAGACTGGACAAATTAAAAAGACGTACACGATGGTTCATTTAATTGTCATTATCGGCTGGGTCGGATTATTCAGCCTAAATACAAACCCGCCATTTTTGATGGTGTTATTAATGCTATTTGTTTTAGGTTTCGGAAATGGTGCGAGTGCATTGACATTTGCCATTGTCCGCAAGTCTTTTCGTATGGAAGAAGTCGGTGTTGTAACGGGCTTTGCTAATATGGGCGGCTTTTTAAGTGCTGTATTGCTGCCGATTATTTTTGGGCATGTTTTAGATTTCTTTCCGAAAGATTCCGTCAGCCTTGGCTATCATTACGGCTTTATCGTGCCTGTTATCTTCGCATTGTTCGGTTTCGTTGGCATACTGTTAGCTAAGGAAGAGAAACAATCAGATGCGAAAAAGGTTTTACCTGCTTCTTAAACAAAAGGGGAGTCCAATTAGACTCCTCTTTTTACTGCTCTTGTTTAGGTTTATTAAAGTTGCTTTTATGGATAAAAAAGTGGCTTAATAAATAAAAAACAGTCAGAATAAAAAATGAATAGGTCAACGCCCAATTCACTTTTTTGTATAAATCAATGGCACTTAGCAGAGGCAAACCTATATAAGCACCAAAGGCACCAAACCCTATTGCCTTAATAAATGGATTTATCTTTGGCTTGTATTGCATTAATAGCATTACAACAACTGGCAAAACAGAAAGCCGAAAAGAGAAATTAATCGTTGCCACTGGAAAAACCTTAACTGGATATGTCCACAAACCAAACATAACACCAATTGTATCTAATATCTCTGATAAAACCATAATTAATAGACCGGCAGCCAATAATCTGCCTGTGCTTTTTTTATCACGAATAAATATCCAAACCGTCCAAGGAACAATAATCATACCGAAAGCAACCCACCATTGCCATGACCATAAGAAACCATGGAGGATAGCATCAACTATTAGTTTATTTGCTTCCGTAATTTGCTTATTCGCCTCATCGACGAGACTTAGTGCCTCTTGATACTCCATTCACATCACCTTCATACTAACAATTAATTATAGTTTTCAGCTTGCTTCTTGATCGGTCATTTTTAAAAAGAAATTAGTAATTCCTTTCGAAAATAGAACGATAATGACATACCCTAAAAAAATATGGAAGTAATTAGTTCCTTTCGTTAAAATAAACAAGTTTCCTGCTGCTAGTATTGGTTTGAATATAAATGTAATCAGAAAAATTAATATTAACGAATGGAGATAAAAATTCGCCTTTTTTTCAATGGTATATTGGTACATGAGTATGAATAAGACGGGAACTAATGAGGTATCCATACCGAAATGAATCGGAAACATTGGAATTGCTTTGTAGGGATAGCCAATATAATTGGCCCTTGTTGCCATACCATCCAAATAAGCACTCCATATATGTATATTGAATCCAAAAAAAAGCAATAAAAACAGTCTCTTGCGGTCAATAAATAGATAAAGAAAGATTAACGGAAGAATAACCATTACGACATTTAACCAAAATTGCCAAGTATCAAAGCCCGAATAGTCCCACCAATACTGATTCCAAAGATCAAACACTTTCTCTTGGGCAGCTTTTAATTCTTCGTATTTTTTAGCTTGCTCTGTCGGAAATACAGACATTTTCAGTTCTCCTCCTTTGCTGTTTTCATGCCACTAGGAGTGATTGTATGTTGTTATTATGCTTCAGTATAAGGCAGGCTATTCCATAGCGTAATTTCAATTTTCATAAAAAAAACTGCCAAACGGCAGTTTATATATTCAGTAAATGCATAAATAAAAATACGATTGGCGGCACGATTAATGCTGGCAGGAGATTAAGCGTTTTGCATTTTTTTATGCCAAGGATACCTAAACCTGATGCCAAAATTAAAATCCCGCCAACTATTGTGACTTCATTTAAAAGATCGGTACTTAAGGAATTTTCCATCAATAGAGCAATTAAGTAAATCGAGCCTTGCCATGCGAACAAGACTATTGCGGCAATGGCAATTCCGATGCCAAATGTCGAAGCTAACACAATGGAAGTAATTCCATCTAGCATACCGTTAGCCAGTAAGTACGTAAAGTCTCCTTTAAGAGCAGCCTCTACTGGACCTAGGATAGACAAGGATCCAATACAGAATAACAGAATTGCAGTCGATAAGCCTTCCGCTAAATTTCCTTTGGAGAATTTACTTACTAATCCATTAAATCTTGTTTCTAAATCAAGCTTTTGACCAAGCAATCCCCCCACTGCCAAACTCACGATAAAAAGGACCGGATATTTGCTTGCAGGCAAATGCTGGACAATTGCATTGATGCCCAAACCCATCGCCACTAATCCCATTGCCTGCATTAAAATCTCATGGTAATCATGCTTGATGCCCTTTTTAAAAATACTGCCAATAATGCTGCCAGCTATAATCATACCGACATTGAATAATGTTCCAAACATATCTTTACCCCTTTAATAAAATACTTTTCAGACCCTAAAATAAAATTAAACCCTCCAGTAACTAGAGGGTCAAGTATTTCTATGAAATTATTTTCTTGCAAATGGCAGCAATATTTCTGTTACATGCTTATCAAAGTCATTGGTTATTCCATAATCGATTAAAGTTATTTCAATGGAATCATCTATCAGCTGATAATCGTGCTCTATTATATAAGAAAGTAACTTATCATAGTAATACGCTGCTTCCATATGGGTACCTTGAAAGCGAACTCTTAGATACTCCCTTGCAGGTATCGCAGCATAAGCCGAATCAGTCTCATCCCCTTCTTCTAACACCATAAACACACTTGAATACGTAGTAAGTTCACCAGCTGCTAAATTATCTATCGAGATGGATAGGCCGATCTTCCCTAAAAAAACCCCTCCATTTATACCAAAGCTGTTCCTTAATTCTGTGATAGGATACTCCAGATCCTCTCCTAATACATATTGCTTTCGTAAGTATGCTAAACGCATTTCAGGAAGAGTCACTTCACAAATAACATCAAGAGGTGTGTGTACAGCATCATCTATTTGCGTTAAACGGCGGCTAATCTTTTTTTCCATCAGTTCTAATTCTTTTCGTTTCTTTCTTACTTCTTCCTGCTGCTCTTTGAGCATATCAATAAGAGTATCAATATCCCGATAGTTGAAAAATTCAATAATTCTGCTTATAGGTAAATCGAGTGCCCGCAAGTACTTAATCGAGTTCAGCCGTTCGAACTGCTGTGTGGAATAATAGCGGTAATTCGTTTTTTCGTCAATAAATGCTGGAGCTAATAAGCCAATTTCATCATAATATCGGAGTGTCGCAATCTTAACTTGAAATAGCTTTGAGACTTCTCCGATTGTGAAGTATTCTTTCATTTCATTAAACACCTCTGTTATTTTAAAAAAACTGCCTCCCTTTTCCTAATAAATCTTTTCGGTAAAGGGGGCAGTTCTTCGTTTATTCCTCAGTTGTTAAGCTGTAATTATATTGTGTACGGTCAACTGGAGTAAAGTTCTTCGGCGTGTAGAATCGCAATAGGTCTCCATTGACTACTTTATCGGAAAGTCTCAGTGTTTCTTCGACACTTGCCTGATACTCAGCAGCTTTTTCAAGCTGTTCTTCCTCTTCAATCAGTTCACCTGTTTTTGAATTATAATACTTGCCATCCTTTAATGTAAATTCCGGACTGACAAATTCTCCATTACGGAATGGTATTAATTCATCGTGTTCCTCTGACAGGATGTCTGTTCCAAAATGGATATTATCCTTCGTATCCTCACCTAATAAATGAAGCAATGTCGGAAGCAGGTCAATTTGTCCTGCATATTGATGCATTGTCCCGCCTTCCATGCCAGGAACACGTATGAACAGCGGAGTTCGCTGAAGTCCGGCACTTTCAAAGGAATTCACTTCTTTTCCGATTACTTGTTCCATTGCTTTATTATGGTTTTCTGAAATACCGTAATGGTCTCCGTACATGATAATAATTGAATTATCATATAGACCATTCTTTTTCAGGTCTGCAAAGAATTGTTCCATTGCTTCATCTGCATAACGAGCTGTCTGGAAGTAGTTATCAACAATTTTGTTGCCTGTATTATTTGGCTCTATCGTTGCTTCTTCTTGATTCATCGCGAAAGGATAATGGTTCGTCACGGTAATAAATTTCGTATAGAAAGGCTGTGACATAGAACTCAAGTATGGCAGCGACTGTTCAAAAAACGGCTTGTCCATAAGGCCATAATCAGCAAGCTGATCAGGATTCATATCATAAGCGCTTGAATCGTAAAATTGGTTGTAACCAAAGGATTTATATATTTCATCCCTGTTCCAAAAGCTTCCCGTATTCCCATGAAATACGGCAGAAGTATAGCCAAGCTGGCCTAGAATTCCAGGTGCTGCCTGATAGGTGTTTAACCCTTTAGTCGTGAAAGCAGAGCCTTGAGGAAGGCCATACAGAGAATTCTCAATCATAAACTCGGCATCAGCTGTTTTCCCTTGAGCTGTTTGGTGGAAGAAGTTATCAAAATACAATGTATTTTCGTCTTCTACCAATGAATTAAGGAATGGAGTAGCTTCTTCCCCGTTCACTTCATAGTTGATAAGGAAATTTTGAATTGATTCCATATGAACGTAAATGACATTCATCCCTTTTCCTTTACCGAAGTATTCAGGATTAGGCTCGGCATAATTGGATGCTGTATAGTTAACAACCTCAGCCATATCATCTGTATCTGCAAGCACCCGTTGCGCAGATGCTTTCGTGCTTTGCACTGCATCATAGATTGTGTAGTTATACATTCCCAAGTATTTCACAATATAATTCCTGTCAAATCCCCTTGTCAGAAGCTCTGGGCGGTCGATTTCTGCTAACGCGAGATTCGTTCCAGAAATCCCTAAAGCTAAACCGATAATACCTATCCCTTGCTTGAATCCAACTGCCTTACTGTCCATTTTCACAACTTTAAATACAAGCAGTGCAAGAAGCAGTAATGTATCTGCAAAAAACAAGAAGTCATACGGCTTTAACAATGCATAAATACTGCCGCTAACATCACCAAAGTTTTGCGTTTGCGTTAATGTCGGCAATGTAATAAAGTCATTGAAAAAACGGTAGTACAAAACATTCGCATACAATAGAAAAGATAACACAAAATCAATAATTAACAGCGCATAGTATTTTCTTTTGTTTTTGAATGTCAGGGCTAAGCCAAGAAACAGCAGCGAAGACCCTAAGGGATTAAGAAACAGCAGAAATTGCTGAAGTGAGTTTCCTACACCTAAATCAAATTGTGTCAATTGCACAATATACGTTTTAATCCATAGAAAAAATACAGCCGCAAAAAAGAATAGGATATATTGTTTATTTGTGTCTTTGTTTAAGTTTAATTTTTTTATTTCAAACACCAACCTCTATCAATCATCTCTTTATATCATTTACAAAAATTTAATAATACAAGTGTACCATTTTTTCACCACAAATTTAAATATTTTTGCGTATTGTAGAATAATGGCAATTTTAATTTGTGTTTTACAAGGAATTATTACTTGGGAAATAATTGGTAAGACACCAGGATATAGAACTGATTATACTATCTCTATTTAAATCATCTACTTATTATACGATAAAATATATAAAAAAGTTTCACTTGCGATGGAATCTTCTCCCAGCAAAAATAATGTGTTATATAATCTAACAAGTTAATTGACGGTCTTTTCTTTCTCATAGATACTCAGTACTATCAAACAAAAAAACGGTTCTCATCATAACGGAGAACAAAAATGCTGTCTAGGGTTCCGGTTTAAAAAACGTCTGGACCGAGAGACGGCGTACAGTATTTTATGAAAATACTGTATACACGGAGGGATAAAAGCCCGGGAGAATTTTAAAGTGTACCCTTTGTAAAGGACATTTAAAAAAAGCCTAGGCAGTTTTAAGAAGATGATCTCTGTATTGAACAGGGGTCATCTTTTTTAAGTTCCACTGATATCTATAGTAATTGTAATAAATCAT
>NZ_JAMAUK010000070.1:0-4386 GCF_023714395.1 Niallia sp. MER 6
TAACTTGAAAGGTGATAGTTACAGACTAAAAGAGAAGCATTTGAGTACGCAAAAACAGAAGGACTGAAAGGTCCTTCTGGGGAATTTTAAACCGGCGATTTTGAGGAAGTTTTAATCGGCCTTGACACTGACCTAGTCAATGTAGCAATTGAAGAGCTAATACATCAAAAATATGAACTTCCCATCTACAATACTTTAAAAGATGCAGCCAATGATGTTCGAAAAAGGTCTTATCGTATGATTTATCATAACTTACTTAATGAAAATCAAAAAGAGAGCGTGAATCAACTTTTCGAGGTATCAGAAGGTTCTACAAACAGTCCATGGAATCAATTGAAAGAGGATGCAAAAAGAGCGACTTTATCACATTTAGAACTCTCGTTGCTCGCCGAGATTGGTTAATGGAAACTGAACATCTCTACAGAATTACTTCATGATATTAAGAATTTGTGGAACAACAAAACGTATTTTTTGTTATTCAGCAATAGGGTCAAATCGTATTATGTGGTTAGCCGGTTTTTTCTGGTTGACCTATTTTTTTAGGTACTATTCTTGAGGTAGCCGGGATTAAAGAACTGTTAAGTAAAAATAAGTTGATCCGTTAAAGGGGTAGAATATTGAGTAAAGCTCCTTGTCCTAAAGGTCAGTTCAATAAAGAAAAAAGGTGTCTCTTTTGAGGAAGAATAAGCTTCTGTGTTGAAAGTAAACCACTTTTTTCACACTTTTTTAATTTATTTGTAGTGAACAACATAAACATTCTATAGAAGAAAATTATTTCTATAGGAGGTTTCCATGGAGCAAAAGGATCAAAGTCGTCAATTAGACCAAATAAAGCAAATGCAACAAATGTTTAAAGCGAACATGAAAACTCAACCTTATCCCATGTACCCTAACTATGGGAAAATCACACGTTACGAAGAAATTCCGATAAGTTTACCTGAACAGCGCCAGCTGCGCCATCCCGGAGTGGAAAAATTTATGGTACCCCTTCCAATTATCGAAAACCCGAACTATAAAGGGAGTGAAAAGTTAACAGGAAAAGTAGCACTTATTACAGGGGGTGACAGTGGTATTGGTGCAGCAGTAGCAATTGCGTTTGCTAAAGAAGGCGCAGATGTTGCTATTTCATACTTAGATGAACATGAGGATGCAAATAGAACAAAAACGAGGATTGAACAACTCGGACAACGTTGTTTTCTAATGCCTGGGGACTTGCGAGACAAACAACAGTGTATCTCCATTGTAGAACAAACAGTAAATACGTTTGGACGTCTCGATATTCTTTGTAACCACGTTGGTATCCAATTCCAACAACTAAGTCTGCTTGACATTACAGATGAGCAATTCGATGACACCTTCAAAGTTAATATATACTCTCATTTTTACACAACAAGGGCAGCGCTTCCTCATTTAAAACCAGGCAGCTCAATCATTGGCACTTCTTCAGTGGTGACGTATGTAGGTGAGCAGCAAATGATTGATTATACGGCCACAAAAGGCGCAATAGTTGGTTGGACACGTGCCTTGGCTAAAAATGTCGTGAAACAAGGGATCCGAGTCAATGCCGTCGCCCCCGGCCGAATTTGGACCCCACTTATTTCAGCAAGTTTCTCGTCAGACCAAGTCGCTGTATATGGAGCATTTAATCCAATGGAACGAGTTGCCCATCCATTTGAACTCGCACCAACCTTTGTCTATCTTGCTTCTGATGATTCTCGTTTTGTTACTGGTCAAGTTCTTCATGTTGATGGGGGAGAATCCACACATTCCTAATGGAAGGGGGTTACCATTTTGAGATATGAATTTAATCCAGAAGTAAAGCTATTGCTAGTAAACCATTCAAATGAAAAAGTAAGGATGGTCTATATGGAGGATTCCTGGCCCATGCCAAAAATAGGACTGAGACCACCATATTATTGCTAGCCAAGTTACGAGCTGAATTATCCAATAATCTAAATAATAACAGACAAAAAGACTTCTATATACAGTGTGGAAGTCCATTCAACATTTCGCTTAGGGTTCGCAATTATGCTAACTTTCAATTCATCCATTTAAACTAATAGGATAACGGTTTTAAAACGACTTTTATACAGTCGTCCTCACGATTATTAAACATTTGATAACCATGACTTGCTTATCCAAGGGCCACTTTGTATGTGGGTCAAACTCGTTATTCGTTATTTTTTCAAAAAATTCAGGCATAAAATGTATGACTGATGCCAGTCCCATTCTCAGATTGATATTCCTAACTCAACCCAATGGAAACACATTATAGTTGCCCCCATAAACATCTATTAATTGGACCGTTCCATATTTTTGCACAGCTTTTGTAGAAATTTGAATAGGTCCAAGGGTTCCACCTTGGCAACTTTAATTTTTGTTCAAGAATCTCCAAAGATGATTTATTCTCGTCAATACCTACACAATTGTGGATTTGAAATAAAGTCGTACCGTTTATAAAAAAGATGTACCGTTTTAAAGAAAGTTATACCGTTTACAAAAAAGTTGCACCGTTTTATTCCTTTTCGATTAAAGGATTCTATGTGAGTTTTAATTAAACTTTTTTATAAAAAGGAATGTTCATTCAAAAAGAAAAGAATCCATTTTGATCAATCTTTTTTCAAAATGGATTCTTTTCTTTTACCGTAAAATATGGATTTGTCGAACGTTTTTGATCAAACTTTATTTTAAAGTTACAGGAAGCTACATTTAAAATCATTAAAACGGAGTTTATTAGCCAAATAAAATTTGATAGTTTAGAACATTTAACACTCGAATTCAGTGACTATGTTAACTGGTATAACAAGCTTCGAATCCATGGAACACTAGGTTATGTAAGCCCCATTGACTACAAACAATCGTCCCTTAAAAAAGCTGTTTGATTTAATGTTGACAATCCAATAGCATTCAAAAATTTTTAACGAAAAATCCTGAAATTAAAGAACGACTGTATGGGTATGAAATGGGATTGATGAAGCTAATACTCGGAAAGATACTTACTGAAAAGTTTCGGATGTTTCTTACAGAAGATGCTTGGCTATGGATTGAAGGAATTCGGGGAAGAAGAGTTTATTATGACGTTACTTGCGAAGCTAATTCTCGATGACTCTTATAATTTTAAAATGAAAACTAATAACTATAGACTGTTAAGAGGCATGTTTGAAAATAAGCTAATCACTGAAAAAATAACAGAGTATAGAAAAGACTCCAGAGTAATAACCCACATTCAAGAGGAAAAGAACACTAATAAAGGTTGAGGGATGCAAATGAAGCTTCTATTGTGTCTTGGATGTAATGATATATTTAATCTGGATATCCTAGAAAAAAGCTGCAGCTGCGGAAGAAGTAAGGGCAAATATATAAATCAGCAACTTGCCGAATATACTGGTGAATTTGCATTGCCCCTTGGCTTTCTAATCCATCTTTGATACAGGCAATAAAAGATCAACCGATTCAAGGATTGGGTAAGGAGTTCACTTCTTCTGTTATCCCTAAGAACTGTAAGACCTTTTTAAAAAGTGGTGTGTAAGGATGTACAAGAAGATAATTAATATTAATCAGTGGCCCAGAAGTATAAATCAAAGTAAATCAATGAATATAATAATGGAAGAACGAAGAAGGATAAGAGAAGAAAGAATAAGTGAGTTTCAGAAGCAAGTTGATGAACTCCTTGACTTAATCAAAAAGAGTATCTAGTGAATTAATGCTCTTTGGTAAGGTGTAATTATTGAAACATACAAGCAAAATTAAATTAATTAGATAGAGATAGTTCGATTGTTTTATAGGTGGATAAGGCATCAAGTATTACTAGTATTTAAGAATTCTAATAAATGAACAAAACAGACAGAAAATTTGTATTCTGTCTGTTTTTTGATGGTTAAATACAAGATTAGAATTTATTATAATGGTAAGAAGGTATGTTTAAAAAAGTGAGCATTTAGAAATTTCTTGGGATGATGAAAACATCTAGAGAAAAATACTCACTACACTAAATAACTATTTCAGGAAGTTAATAGTGAATAGAGATTAATAACCAGAATATCGTGAAAACCTTGTGGCTTCATTTAGCGATTCGTTATAGAGTAGCAATAAATATTGTAAATAATGGTATGTGATTAAAACGCAAGAGTATGGATTTTAAGTTGTCACTTAAAGTAATGAATAGTTGCTATTAGGAAAGTCAGTACTGTTAGTCTATGAGAAAGTATAATTCCAAGAGTAATATAGGGTTATGTTTAATAACACAAATAATTAAGTGACAGCATTCCTGTAATAAGTGAAAATGCGATTTGAAAGAAAAAAGACCTCTTGATAAGATAAATGTGTCCTAAGCTGGCCAGCTAAAAGGGACAAAATATCTACTCGGAGGTCTCACTATGAATTATA
>NZ_JAMAUK010000071.1:0-4313 GCF_023714395.1 Niallia sp. MER 6
TTCTTTATAAGATGCTTATTTATGATCTTTTCACAATAACCAAATCTATAAAGTTAAACAAGTTAGATAGCAATATGGAGAAAAACTGCGTATTTAAGAGATAAGTGTTTGTTTATTGAGGGAGGTTAGGACAAGGAATTAATTTTTTATTTTGTACATTATAAATACCTGTTTTTTACATGCATTTTCGGATAAATATCTTATTAACTGGAGATTCTAATGAAGAATATGAAGACTAGACTAATTATGGCTTTAAAATTTATTGATATTAAAAAGCCTTTTTTGTGACTAATCTTACTCGTTGTGAATGTAAATAACATAAATTGATTTAATTTATAGAAAGTGTTAATATAATTAACAAAGGAGGGTGATACAAATGTCTATTATCCATTTTAATACTGAATTGTTTATGAAGGTTTTTAAGGAATATAGGGGTGAAAGATCTCAAAGTGAAATTGCTAAAGAGTTGAACCTTGGTCGGTCAATGATTTCATTGTTGGAAAATGGGAAACAAGTCCCTACACTTGAAACACTAAAGAATGTCTGTGAAAAAATTAATAAAGACGTAAGCACTTTTTTTATAAAGGAGGAAGAAGATCCAATATTACTTTTAATGGGACGTTTAAAAGAAACGGACAGAAATAATCTACATGAGGTATTGGAGAGAATAAGTATAAGGGAGCATTATATTGCAATTAATAATAGGTGTGAAGAATAATGAGTCAATTAGATGATAAGGTTTTTTCAAATTTAATTGAAGACTACTCTCAGATTAGATATGATTTTAATCCTAAACCATTATTCCGGAAAGAAATTAATGAAATAAAGACTTTAGCAAGGGAAAAAAGAATGGAGTATGGAATTGCTCCAATTGGTAAAAACATTTTTGATTTTATTATGTCTAAGGAAAAAAATATATATTTTGAAAAACAAGCATTCGATAATAAAGAACTTGATGGTATGATTTTTGTTCCATCCAAATCTAGAGATATTGCATTCATTATTCTAAATTCAAACCAACCCCTTTTGAATCAAATTTTTGCCACTGCACATGAGTACTATCACTTTTTAACTGATATTGAATTAATAAGCAAGAACCCACATATTTGTTCCTTATCCCATTTAGGGGAAAAAGCAGAGCAAAAAGCTTCAAGGTTTGCTGCTGAGTTTTTATTACCAGACGATGCATTGAGAAGTGAAATAAATAACTGGTTATCTGTAATTAATAAAGATGAAGTTGAGGATACAGAGGTTAAAGATATAACAATTCTTTGTTATATTTTAACAATCAAATTTTGCCTTCCTTTAAAAGCAGTTTTATATCGTTTATTCGAGGAAGGTTATATAGAATCCAAAATGTTCGACTTATTAATATCTAATTACGAGTTCATTAAAGATACATTTATAAAAGCAAAAAATTTATACAAACGAGAAATTGAGCAGCTTCTTGACAATGAAAATCCATATATCCATGAAGTTATGTATGAAATAGCACCGAAGGCGTTTCATAAGGGTTTCGTATCTATTGATACAATACAACGAGATGCTAAAATTTTAAACTTAGATGTTGATCGATTTGGTATTGATGAGATTCAAAATGATTCTGAGGAAGAATATGAAGATGATGACGATGATGAATTAATGATTTTAAAGGACAAATTAAAAGGAAAATTGAATTTAGGTCAGGAGAATTCAGACGATGATACTGAATAAGTTTATAACACAGCCGATTCTCCTAGACGCTAGTGTTCTTTTAGTAGGCATTGAAAAAAACAATGATGAAAATTTCAATTTTGAAGCAATGAAAACACTATATATGGAAGAGCTATTTAACAATTTTCAAGATATCTTAATTCATGAAACCGTTTTCGATGAACTAGACGAACAAAGAAAAGATTTTATCAATACATATGTTGGAAAAAATGTGAAAATTGTATCAGAAAACAATTTATATGGACAGGATCCTTTATATACTACAGTGTTTAATCAGATTGCAAACTTTGACCTTTTTAAATATCAGCGTCCGAAAAAGAAGGACAAAGGGGACGTATATTCTCTTGCTTATGCAGCGTATCATAATATTCCATTTATCTCCGCTAGGGACGGGTCAATTATAAAGGCTGTAGAAGAACTTGTTAGCTTAAATAATGTAGAAGTTTGTGGGTTTGAACATATATTACTATTAGGCTACTTAAATAATGAAGATAAAAATCTTGTAAGACGATATAAATCTATTTATAAATCACATTGTACACCAGCAATAAATTCTGGTTTGATTCCAAAGACATTTGGAGAATTTATAAGGAGTCAAACTGATAATTGATTTTTATTTTACAAATCACTAATTATAGGTTGCTAGATATTAAGTTGAAATAAATTATGATTATATCTTAAAAAGTTTTTAGATATTTTGAACAAAGCATTGAGAAGTAATCTTCTCAATGCTCATTTTTTGCCTCTTAAATAACTATGTGAACCGTATCATAAATAGAGGGAAAAAGTTGAAATAAAGTGGTATTTTGTCGTTTAGATTAGGATCTGAAGTCGAACTTTCCTCTGAATTAAGATACTGTATGTGGATAAGTAAAAAGGTCTTGGACAGATTGATCTCAGAAAAGTCAAAATCGAGTGCAATTTTTTCCACAATTCTAGAACGACCATTAGAATGCTTAATCGTTTTGTTATTTAGTAAGACCTGAAATAGTTGCTTTTTTTTTCTCCCGAAGACTGTTTAAAAATTCCTAAGTACTTTTCTAATAGAAAACGAATAACATCTTGAGGGATTACCAATGAGTCTGATGAACTTAGTTGAAGGCTAAGTTCATTTTACTTTTGCTCTACCCCCCTTTTTTCTGTGGTAAGCGTTGTTGTAAAATTGCAATTGGGATTAGATTCTGTTCAAATGCTTCCATGTACTTTTCTTGTATGGTATTAACTTTGATAAGCAGCTGTTCAATCTGTTCTAATTCGTGCTGGTTCTTAAGATAGAGTTTGGAATTAACTAAAAAGTTTATAAGTGATTAATTACAGATTCTTCTGCTTCATAAGCTCTAATTAAATTAGCTTTACAGGCATATTTTAAGAGTCAATAAGAAAAATATCTTTTTTAGTTGGACAAAAAGGTTAGATTTTTATATTAGTTCAGATAATCATGTTAAAATGGAACTAAAATACCAATGGTTAGATAAGAAAGAAGTTTTTAAGTCTTACCAATCAGAAGCACAATTGGAAAGAAAAATGATTGAAAAGCTAGAGAAGCAACGGTATGAGAGAGTAGAGTTAAATGTGTAAATGCGTTAATCAGAAATTTCCGTAATCAAGTTAATTAATTTAACGCAAAAATTAGACGGACAACCTTTAACAGCTACAGAATTTAATCGTCTTTTAATTCTACAGCGAGATAATAAAGCAATGACATCTTTACCATTGCCATTGTACTAACTGAAAGAGCAATAAATACTATTTTAAGGTAGGTAATGTATAAATTTGGTATAATAAAAACAACCCTAATTAATCAACAAGTATATCAGAAAGGGGGTAGTAGAGTGAATTGGGATTCGGAGGAACGTTTTGTCAACGCTTTTGTCGTTGCTGGTATTAAAATCTTTGATACCACCCGCTTAGATTCAACAATAATTAGGGAGTTAAAAACAGGTTATGGTAGACCTGATGTGGTTTTGATTCAATATGATAGTAAACTTCTTAACTCCAGAAACTTATGTAGTCCATTATCGCAACTAGGAACATACGCAATTTCCTTTTTATCTTCACGCCCATGGATCAGGCCGGATAAGCTTGGAGTATTTCTGAATGTTTCTAAGAGTAAACTAACTACATTAATAAAAGAATTAGAAAAACATAATTTCATTATGCATAATAATAACTTAATAAAATCACGCCCTAAATCAGAAATAATGGGAGTAAAAAGAGTATTAACCTTTGAGGCAAAACTGCATAATTGGAAGGAAGCAGTAAATCAAGCTGAAAGACATCTATGGTTTACAAATGAGTCCTATGTATTAATGCCATATCCTAGCGAGAAACTAGTTAATATTATTTCAAGTGAGTGTTCTAGAAGAGGTCTCGGACTCTGTTTTTTTGATCCTGTAATTGGAAATAGGATCATAGTAAAGCCTTTGAAGAAAGGATTAATTAATACGCTTTATATATGGTCAATAAACGATAAGTGGATTTGAGTCAATAATCTGGACACAAAAAAGTTAAGTATTAAGCGGTTCTTCTAATCTGATCCTCCATAGCTTGAGGTGTTTGATAGCCGATGCTGCTGTGAATTCTGTTTCTGTTGTACCAGC
>NZ_JAMAUK010000072.1:0-4170 GCF_023714395.1 Niallia sp. MER 6
GCTTCCCAATGTTGGTGTTTATCAAAAAATATTCTTCTCAATATATTGGTCTCCATAAAATGAAAATACCACAGCTTAAATGACTGTGGTAGACCCAAATTTTTATACTTTCTTATCTTTTAAAAAAGGCACCTCCAATTGTTAGACCTTCGTCTAACAATTGGGGTGCACTTCATTACGAGTTTGCAGTCTATCTTTTTCATTTTAGTTAATATTCATTTTATTGGAGGAAAGAAGAACCATGTATACATTAGGATGGATTGGATTAGGTCAAATGGGTACACCTATGGCAAAAAGACTTTTACAAGCGGGCTTTAAAGTGAATGTATATAATCGTTCCCCCGAAAAGGCAAATTCCTTAGTAGAAGTGGGAGCCATTAAACTAAGTTCACCAAAAGAAGTAGTGGAGCAATCGGATATTATTTTTATTATGTTATCCAACTCTATTGCGGTGAAATCAGTATTAACTCAAGAGGATGGTATATTGAATGCCATTGATTCAGAAAAGATTATAGTAGATATGAGCACAATTTCACCCAAGGATTCTTTATCCTATGCAAAATTGGTTTCTGACAGAGGTGGCATATACTTAGATGCACCAGTTTCTGGATCCGTTGGAGCTGCAGTAGCAGGTCAATTAGTTATTCTTGTGGGTGGTGAACAAAAAGCTATTGATATATGCCAACCTTATTTTAATTTATTAGGTAAAGAAACAATCCGCTTTGGTACAAGTAGCAAAGGTAGCTCTGCCAAATTATCCATTAATTTATTGCTTGGTATCATTGGACAAGGTATCGGAGAAACATTATTATTAGCTGAGCAATCTGGGTTAGATAAAGAAAAAGTATTAGAAATGATTTCACTGTCTGGAATGAATACACCTCTATTCCAAGGAAAAAAGGAAATGTACCGTAAAGAAGAATTCCCTTCTGCATTTATGCTAGAACTTATGACAAAAGATTTGAGGCTAATTAATGATGAGACAGAACGCCTAAAAATAGAATTACCACTTGCAGAGGCGGCCAAAGCTACTTATCGTTCTGCTAATGAAAGTGGAAAAGCTAAGCTTGATATGGCTGCAGTTTATTTAGAATTGAAAGAAAGAAATAATTTATAGTATAAAAGGCATCCTTTTTGGATGCTTTTTATACTATCCGTCAATATTAACATTATTGATGTTAATATTGACGGATATCTCTCGAATGCTCATTTATTCGCAGGATTTCATAACCCTTTTAATCAGATAATATACGATATTAATGAGTTCAGATTATTTTTGGATAAAATGATATAACCAATATCTAACTTACATCTTCATTAGTTCCTTATTGTGCTAAACTGCCCTTATAGTTTCATAAAAATGGCTTTCCTATGCTCCTAAAGGCTAGCCATAGATCAGGTACCTGAAGTTAGCTTTTATTAGGTATCGACTTTTCTAACATCAATTTCAAGTAATCAATATATACTAGAACCTCTTCTGGCAAAAATACATCTTCTCGTTTCACTAATCCCACTTGAATTATATTTCCTCTTTCCAGAGGAATAGAAATAATATTGGGATTCATATAGTTAGTCACAATAGATCCTGTTCCTAAATTGTAACTATTAGTATTTGCTAAGAGATTATTCATTGCTCCTCTATCTTGGAGATAGACTACTTTTTCAATATCATCTAAATTGAGGGCTTCCTCTGCGAAATGAAGCAACATGTCATCCTGCTGATATGTTAAATAGGGAAATTCCCTTAAATGTTTTAAATTAATACAATCATAGTGAGCTAAAGGATGCTCTTTCCGTAAAAAGACGTGCTGTTTCAGTGAAGCAAGTGGAGTAAAAGTTAATGATTTAGAAAGGAAATATCGTTTAAAAAAATGCTTATTTAATTCCGTGAAAGATAAAATCCCAAGAATACTTCTGCTTGCATACACATCTACAATTACGTCCATCGCCTTACCTTCCCGTATAGAAAGCTCATATTTTTTGTCTTCAAAATATGTCATTAAGTTTGCAACTGCTTCAATAGCAAAGCCATAATGTTGAGATGAGATGGAAAACTTCGTTATTTCTGTTACTTCCTCTTTCTTAAAATGATGGACAACAGACTCCATTTGTTCGAGAAGCATTTTAGCGTAAAACAATAATTCTCTTCCCTCTTGTGTGAATACTACCCCTTTGTTTGTTCTATCTAAAATCGTAATCCCTAGCTCCGCTTCAAGATCACGTACTGCTTTACTTATACTAGGCTGTGTCACATAAAGAGCAGCAGCAGCTTTACTAATAGAGTTGTGCTTAGCAATTTCTACAATATATCGAAATTGTTGAATTGTCATATCCGCACCATTCCTCATAAATTATTTCTAAAAATTTGCTATAACTTTAGTCTATAGCACAGGCATAAAAAGTTCAATTTCATGTTTTGCTGTAGGAGTCTTAAAATATAGGGGAAGACAATTTTATTTGGAAAGGAAGAAAAACATGATAAGAGAAGCAAGCCAAAAAGACTTAAAGGGTATTCTCAATATCTATAATGACGCTATTCTTCATACTACTGCTGTATACGCTTATCAACCTCAAACCCTTGAAAACAGAGAAATTTGGTTTGAACAAAAGAAGAGTGAAGGTTATCCAATATTTGTTTATGAATTAGACAATAAAGTAGTTGGATTTGCTACATTCGGTCCTTTTAGAGCTTGGCCAGCTTATCGGTATTCCATTGAACACTCTGTTTATGTAGATAAGGATTATAGAAAAAAAGGTATTGCGACTTCTTTAATGGAAAGATTAATAGCATTTGCAAAAGAAGAAGAGTATATGACTTTAATTGCTGGTATTGATGCAGCAAATGATAAAAGCCTTGCCATGCATAAAAACTTTGGCTTTGTTCATGCCGGTACTATTAAGAAGGCAGGATTTAAGTTCAATAGATGGCTTGATTTAGCTTTTTACCAACTTGAGCTTGTCGGTCCTAATAATCCAAAAGAAGAATAAAACGGTTATATGACTTCATGGAATCAAGAGAAAACAGGCTACCTTTATACCGCTTCTGCTTACTTACTTTGGGGATTTCTAGCTTTATACTGGAACGCATTAAATGCAGTCTCTTCATTAGAGATATTGGCACATCGTATGCTGTGGGGATTTATCTTTATTTCTATACTTGTTTTTATTCAAGCTAAAAAGCGCAGTGCGCTTTTTTCGCTTATAAGTGAATTTAAAGTAAATACTCTACAATTTCTTTACATCTTCATTGCCTCTATGGCAATAAGTTTAAATTGGCTCCTATTCATATGGGCGGTTAATTTCCATCATATTATGGAAGCGAGCCTAGGGTTATATATAACTCCTATTGTCAGTATGATACTGAGTGTCATTATACTCAAAGAACATGTAAAGAAAGGTACTCTTATCTCCATGTTAATAGCATTTGTAGGAGTATTAATTATTACTTATGACTTTGGTAAAATTCCTTGGATTGCTTTTTCATTAGCTTTTACTTCTGGGATATATAGCATTATGAAAAAGTATATTACAGTAGATGCTCTAGTAGGCATGTGTATAGAAACGTTCATGATAATACCATTTTCACTCATTTATTTATTGTTTTTACAACGAAGTAACAAGATGTATTTTGGTTCGAACCTGGAGGTAACAATATTATTAATTGGTTCAGGAATCCTTACTATTTTACCTTTACTGTGGTTTACAGAAGGTTCTAAAAGAATTTCATTAACTACTATAGGGTTTTTTCAATATATTACTCCAAGTATAACTTTTCTTCTTGGGATACTAGTGTTTGATAATTCTATTAGCTGGATTAATTGGCTCTCTTTTAGTTTCATTTGGATATCCATTTTTATTTTCACTTCTTCAAACTACAAAAATCAAAAATAAAATAAAAAATGAAGAATCACAGGGGATTATTTCAACCAAATAGTTAAAAAGCGATCTTTCTATTATAAAGATCGCTTTTTGGCCTGAGTAGCTTTTTTGAGGAAAACATCTCTTTTATGATGTAGTTTGTGAACAAATGTACTTACACTAAACTCCCTCAATAAACAAACACTTATCTCTTAAATACGCAGTTTTTCTCCATATTGCTATCTAACTTGTTTAACTTTATAGATTTGGTTATTGTGAAAAGATCATAAATAAGCATCTTATAAAGAAAAT
>NZ_JAMAUK010000073.1:0-4097 GCF_023714395.1 Niallia sp. MER 6
GTGATATCTGATTTTTTATTTATCTGTTTTTGAGAAGGTAGTAATATTCGTTGCTTAAAATTCCCATAAGCTGGATATATATTTGTTGCCCCTAACTTATGCCTTAGATCCTCCATAGTGAAAGTTCTTTCTTCTAAACGTTCGTATTGCTTCAGTAGTTCATATATCCTTATAGAATAATGCCCTTTTAGCTTACTTACATTTTTTAAATGATACGATGTAAACTCCTTTTTCAACTCTAATAAATAAGGGGTAAGGAATTTATGTAGTGTAAGTTCGATTGTCCCTTTTTTATAGTTATAATCGGCTTGGGATAGCCATTGAACTTGTATCAATCTTTCTTCGAACCTAATTTCATAAATTTTAGCTAACATATTCCTCGTGATTTCTTCTAATTCTTTATATCTTGTATTACTGTTTCCACCAATCAATTTAATAAAATCTTTTATTGTGAAGGTGTAAGATTGAAACTCCTTATCGTTTGGTTGTACCAAACTAATAAGTGTTAGTATGATTTTTTGCTCTATTTCAGTTAATTTATATGCTGCTTCAATAAGCTGATTTGATTTCGTAATTAAGTTATCTGCACTTATTTTGGATCCCATATTAAAACTCCTTTTTAATGATCATTCTAAAATATAACAAATTACATAAAGCAAAACTACTTTGTGTTATATTTCGAAATATTCAAAATGGAAAGATAATATACTGCAGATTAATATTTTTGATTATTTAAAATTAACAGAAATAATTATAAAACAATCAATCATCAATGTTCTCTGTTTTGATTGTTTTATCAATTATTTGTTTTAATTGTTTTTATTGTTTTTATTGTTTTAGGAGGCTAAAAACCCTTATGTACCAAGGGTTTGCGGGCCCTAACTATAACAAAAACTGAGTTAACTATAACAAAAACTGAGTTAACTATAACAAAAACTGAGTTAACTATAACAAAAACTGAGTCACAACTATAACAAAAACTGAGTCAACTATAACAAAAACTGAGTCAACTATAACAAAAACTGAGTCAACTATAACAACAAAAAAAAGGTGTTATAGTTTGACTTTTTTTGTAATTATTTCAAATATTTTCTAAAGGATTTCAATAATTTTCCTAGAAAGTATTATTCAAACAAATAAAAGAAGAAAAGAACGTTGGAAGAAGGAGGAATCTTTTTTTGGCTATTACCATTACTATGGGAATACAAAAAGGTGGGTGTGGAAAGTCCACTACTGCAGGAATACTATCTTATTTATTAAGTAGAGATGGTTATAATGTGTTGGCAATAGATATGGACTCTCAAGGGAATTTAACCGAATTACTATCTAATCACCCCTCTAACGAATTCATTGGAAGATCAGTATTAGAAGCTATGCAGGAGCAGGATGTGAAAAAGTATATTCTACCTATAGAGAAAAATTTAGATTTATTGCCTGCTACAAATTTTTTAGCTACCTTCCCTAGATGGATTTACACTGGGAAAACTTATAGTGGCAATTCAGCTCCTTTTAAAGGAACCCCAAGTTTGATTTTGGACAAAAGCTTAGATGAAATAAGAAATGAATATGATTTCATTATTATTGATACCCCGCCTTCTTTGTCAGAACAAACAACCAATGCATTATGTGCTAGTGAGTATGTAGTGGTGTTATTCGAGTGCTCTAACTGGTGCTACTCAGCAATACCTAACTTTATGGAATCTGTCACCAGTGCTAAAAATCATGGCAATAGAAGTACTGAAGTAATAGGGATTTTAAGAACGTTGAATGACTTAAGAAGAAGTGACGCCAAAGCCTTTAATGAAATGATCACGGAAGATTATCCTAATGAAGTTTTTGAAACGGTTATTACTAGAAGAGCTCCTATTGGTCGCTTAGCCTTATATGGGTTTAATAAAAACTCAGAATTAAAACATGCATTACTTCAATATGAGGGATTTTATAAGGAGTTGATTAAACGTGTCCAAAGTAAACGACATTAAAACTATGAAGCGTCTTCAGAAACAAATTACCCCTTCTCAGGCGCTTGCTGAAGAAGTTAGTGGGGGAGGGAACATATTACAGGAGAAACTAATAAGAAAAAGAGTATCATTTGATTTACGAACAGATTTGCATAAAGAGTTAAAGCTACAATCTTTATTGCAGGAAAAAAACATCTATATTTTAATTGAAGAAGCAATAGAAGAGTATCTAAATAAAGGAGTAAAGTAATTTTGTGCATCCATCTTTTGAGTGCGTAAAATTAATATTCAGTAGTAGTTAACATAATGCGTCTTATCCAAAGCAGCACCCCAAACAAAAGACGGAATTCGGCCATATTCGGGCAAATTCCGTCTTTTTCCCTTCGGGAAATAATCAAAAAAGAAGAGCATAATTCAAAAAGACAATCTCTTCATTCCTCCTATTTTCTCCTGGATCCTATTCCATTACCTATTTGACAATCTTTACAATTTCGGAACAATTGACTTCTCTTTGCAGCGTTGTATTAGTCATTTCTATGACTGTATTCGTTGCTTACCTATCCTTTTATGAAAGAGCATAAGGAAACCTGATATCACCTTATTATAAAAGGTGATAAATAGTCCGTGCCTATTGGGTTTCAAGGAACATTAAGGTGATATCACTTTTTGACCTATGAGATATACCGTAGATATACCGTAGATATACTTGAGATATACCGAAATATCTCTAAAGATATAGTCATATTCCAAAAATTATTGAAAAAAACTCTCTCCTTTTTCACCTCATTTGTAGCTTTATATCAGATTCCCATAGATAATTCACATTTAACCCGTTTTAAGGGCTTTAAAAAGGTTTTTATCCATCACCCTTACTTAAATACATTTTTTCAAAAAGAATAGCCTTATACGACGAATATAAGGCCCTGAGGATGTTTTGCAATAGAAATGCTATTGGTTTTTTGTGTTTTTAATTAAAACTTTAATACCTTTGGCTTTTTAAAGACGATTAAATATAAAAACCTGGAATAATACTTAAATAACAACTTACCCGAGTGTATCATTAATAAAAGTTTTTTCTATTGCTTCTTCCAGTTCCAATTGTTTCATCCTGGATTTTGCATATCTTTTAGTAACATTTATATCTTTATGTCCAGCGAGTTTTGAAACAATTTCTAAGCCTATCCCTTTATCTATAAGTTTTTGACAAAAAGTATGTCTTAATTTATGTGGATGAACATTATATTTTTTTAACATATATTGAATCGATCTTTCCGTTAATCGTTCATTAGATTTCGAAGTAAATAAAGCATCATCACTATAGAAAGAATCACAATATTTAAGAAGATATGTCTTAGCTTCCTCCGATAACGGAATACATCTTTCTTCACCAGTTAATCCATTTCTAATGATTAATTGCCTTTTGTTAATATCAATATTCGACTTATTTAGAGAACATAATTCAGATACTCTAATACCGGTATGAAGTAATAAATAAACAATAGCTATATTTCTTTCATGCCCATCTTTTTTTACTTCTTGAAGTAATTGATTGTATTCATAAGGAGTTAGTATTTCCAATTCTCCTTTTTTTTCTATAGGGGTAACTTTAATATCTAAAGTTATCTCTGGACGTTTTAAAAACTTAGCAAACGTCCTAATAGAACCCAGTATTTTATCGATAGTTATTGGACTTTTTCCTTGCTTTTCTAAAAAGGAAAGATAATTTTGAACATCCTTTTGGGATATGTTCTCTAAATAAGTAGGATATTTGTAGAGCCAGTCTTGAAATTTTTTCATTTCACGTTGATAAGTAGTGACTGTGTTAACAGATTTCCCTTCTGTTTCAAGCCAGTCTGCAAATTGACTAATAACATTAGATCTTTGCACTTTATCACCCCTATTCAGACTTGGTACTTACTTAATATCTTAAATCATAAGAGGAAAGAAGTAAACTTCCACGATAAATTCAAAAAAAAAGGGATAGCAGTCTAACGACTACTATCCCTTTTAGGTGCCTGGCGACGTCCTACTCTCACAGGGGGAGAGCCCCCAACTACCATCGGCGCTGAGAAGCTTAACTTCCGTGTTCGGTATGGGAACGGGTGTGACCTTCTCGCTATCGCCACCAGACTATTT
>NZ_JAMAUK010000074.1:0-3435 GCF_023714395.1 Niallia sp. MER 6
CGAGATTAGCTATATTCTGTAAATGATAATTTGGAGGAGCCGTGTGCGTTAATAGCGCAAGCACGGTTCTGTGAGGGGGGAGGAGTACAATTTGCCGTAAGGTAGAAAGGCTCCCTTCTACTCGACTACTTTAAGTACACTATTTCACAAACTAATGAATTTTCAAAATAAAAATCAAACTGTTGATATGTTGTTATTCTAACTAGGTACTTTTTTGTGAATCTTCTTAAAGTAGTTGTGAAATATTTGTTGATGACCATATATTCTAATGGAGCATTATCGTAATTTTCATATCAGTCACTTTGTTACTCCAAAATATGCCATTTTATGATAAAATACCAGAATGTGCATTCTACTTTCTTTTGTACTGGTCAATATCAATGGAGAGGACTTATGAATACATGAAACATAAAATTGCTTTATTAGCAGATGTCCATGGAAATTCTACTGCTTTACTGCTTTAATATCAGTTATAGAAGATTCAATCCAAGAAGGTGTTACTGACTATTGGTTTTTGGGAGATTTAATCATGCCTGGTCCTGGAACGAATGAATTATTTGAAGTTTTAAATGATATTAAAGTATCTACTTATGTTAAAGGAAACTGGATAAATTTGGTTATAAAAATGAAATAATAAAATTTTTTGAAAAGAATTATTGGTGATTAAAAGAGTTTTAAGAGCAAAGATAAGTTTCTCATTTGGGAACTTTTTTCTTTATTTAGAAACAATCCTGGTAGCATAATAAATGAAGAAAGTCTTTTATGTCACAAACATCACAGAATAGTTTAAGTGAAAATGATTTACAAGTCCATAGTGAATAGTAAAATAAGACATCTTAGTTATCAAACTAGGCATGAAAGTACAAGTGAATTATTTTGGAGTTCCAATACGTCTGTAAAAAAGTGTATTTACATACATAGAAATTCTAGGTAAAATATAATTAATTATGGGAAAAATTGAGATAATACTTAAGAAAATAAACAAGGAGGGAAGAATGAGAGTAAATATTTTTCTATTGATTGCATTAATTATATTAATTGCTATTCTAGGCTACCGAATAGTTCCCTTCTTAACAGAGGGACGAAGCTATTACTTTAAGCATACTGATTCAATCGACCTTTCAAATGAATCTTTTGGGCAGGTACGACTAAACGATAATATTAAAAATCAATCTTTTATAAAACGTTTTGGAAAGCCACTTTCCATGGAAGACAATGATTTATATGATTATTATCATTGGGAAGGTGGATTAGAAACTGCCTCCATTAACAGTGGGAAAAACAAAGGGGATATAATTCGGATAATAATTAATGAATCAGATGGAGTAAAGAAAAACACCCGTCTTAAAACAGCAAAAGGAATTGTAATTGGTAGTACGAAAAGAGAGATTATTGCTTTGTATGGATCAAGTTATTACAAAAGAAGCGAACAAGGTGTTGATATTATTGGTTATGTTGACCATAAATATGATGTAACTATTGAATTTTGGTTGATAGAAGGCGATAGAGTAGGAGAAATAAGATTAGATTACGCAAGTATTAACTGATGTTGCAGACTTGCCAGAATAGTTAATAATTTGCTTTTTTCTTTCTATGATAAACAGGAGGAGAAAAACAGAAATTTTTAAATAGGGAGAGTACACAATGTCACAATCAATTATTTTTGATATGGATGGAACACTGTTTCAAACAGATAAAATTTTAGAACTATCACTTGAGGATACTTTCAACCATTTACGGTCATTAAATAAATGGGATACAGTAACACCAATAGATAAATACCGTCAAATTATGGGAGTACCTTTACCAAAAGTCTGGGAAGCATTGCTACCTAATCATTCCAATGAAGTAAGAGAACAAACTGATGCTTATTTTCTGGAAAGATTAATTGAAAATATAAGAAATGGAAAAGGTGAGTTATATCCAAACGTTAAGGAAGTTTTTAGTTATTTAAAAGAAAATAATTGTTCAATTTACATAGCAAGCAATGGTTTATCGGAATATCTAAAAGCAATCGTTAATTACTATAATTTGGATAATTGGGTTACTGAAACCTTTAGTATACAACAAATTGAGTCGTTAAATAAATCAGACTTGGTTCGGACAATATTAGTAAAATATAATATTACATATGGAGCAGTTGTTGGGGACCGATTATCTGATATTAATGCCGCTAAAGATAATGGCTTAGTTTCAATTGGATGTAATTTTGATTTTGCTCAAGAAGATGAACTTTCTCAAGCTGAAGTAATAATAGATGATTTAATTGAATTAAAAACAATATTACCTAAATTGGCTAATACGAATTTTATTAATGAGTAAAAAGCACTTTTGCTAATTATGCCCCTTTCTTAAAAACAGATAGAGTTGTGAAGATTTCACTTACCGCAACCGATGGCGGGTAGCTTAAGTTGGCATAATGAAAGGAAATGAATAGATGGCTAAAGAAATGTTTGTGCAAATAAGTGGGTGTAAAATTTATACTAAATTGGTGGGAGAAAATAACGGAAAACCAACTGTCATTATGGATGCTGGATATGGAGATTTTTCCAAGGCTTGGGATTCAGTAATTAGGGATATTTCAATGCTCTCTAATGTTCTAATTTATGATAGAGCAGGGCTTGGGAAAAGTGAAAAAAGTTCTAAACCCAGAACCAGCATTGAGATGGTAAAAGAATTGAAGGAACTTCTTATTGAAGCCAGGATTAAACCTCCCTACATATTAGTAGGTCATTCATTTGGTGGAGTTAATATGCGAATATTTGCAACTGAATATCAAAATGAAGTTAGTGGACTTGTTTTGGTTGACTCTACGCCTGAAGATTACAGAGAAAGGTTTCTCCCAACGATGTCACAAGAATTTCAACAAGCATACAACAAGCAATTCGTGTATGAAGGCAATTATAATGAATTTATGGAAAGCCTAAAGCAGTTAAAAGATACTAAACTTAAATTAAATGTCCCACTTATTGTTCTTTCAGCTGGTAAAAAAACTCATTATTCAAAGGAATCACAAGAGTTATGGAATGAAATGCAGGAATCGATTCTTGGTATTTCCTCTGAAAGTGAATTGGTGATTGCTGAAAACAGTGCTCATTATATACAAAATGATGAACCAGAAGTGGTAGTCAGTGCAATACAAAAGTTAATTGACAAGATTAGTTTGTGAAGTAATGCACTTAAACTAAACCAGCTAATAGTTTGTCAATATCCTTTCAATAAAATCTTTAAATCTTTCATGTTATACTAAATTTATGCATACCAAATAACCTTCCAATTTCACTATTTGGAAAGTTTTGGTCACATTGGTTTTACTTTTTAATTACGCTATATCTTGGAAAGTAGATTTGTTTTTCAACAGTGCATATATCCAGTGTAAAAGTTTATTTGCACAAGCAATTATAGTGACTTTATAGGGTTTACCTTCCTCCCGTT
>NZ_JAMAUK010000075.1:0-3204 GCF_023714395.1 Niallia sp. MER 6
GTTTAGCAGACGGGATCTCTGTCCCACTGGCAGTTACGTTTTACCCCGGCTACAGTTATAATAAGCCCATATAAAAAATGGTCAACTAGAAATATTTTCATTTCTGGTTAACCTTATAATACGAAAGAGGCAGTTTAGTGTAAGTGTAATTGTTCACAAACTTAGATTGTTTTAGTAAGTGTTTATTGAGTAAGTTTAGATTAAGAAGAGAATTTCTATTTTTATGAAATTCGTCGAATGAGTTCTCTCCAAATATTAAATTATAGAATTTTTTGTTTAGGATGTAGTTTGGCAAATAAGCAACTACCATAATTGTTGTTTATGAGAATAAATATGTATGCTGTATAAGGATTAATCATAAAAAAGGCATTTGAGTTGAAATAATAAGCAACCTTTATTGTATTAAGTCGTATAGTTACTTATACATTAAAAAAAGGGGGAAGCAGTTTGAACACAAATACCCAAATGTCCCGAGATGCTGATTTATATAAAAAGAAAAATATAACAATTAGAACAGTATTAAATATATACGGAATATTTGCTGTTGTCGGATTAATTTTATCAATCTATACCATACCAGTTTCTATAAATAATAATATGCAATTTTTCTATAATGAGGAATTATTGATGGATCAAAAAAAGATAAAAGAGTTTCTAATATTTATTTTCAGTTCTGCAGTAGTTTACTTTTTCATACAAATGTTAATCACAAAATACTTTGATAAATAGCGATAGTGACTAAACACATTATAGTTACACGAGCATTTCCAATGTTAAAAAACCTGGTAAGTCGTACAATAATAGACTTTAAAAAGGGTAGGTTTTATTTTAAATTTGTATATTTAGGATACTTCTCAAAGTATTCTTTGTTCTGTTAGCTAAATATAGACAGTTTAGTTCTGAGACTTATTTTCAAAAACGTTATCATATTTCATTTAATACTATTCATTATTAAATTTATTTATAGGGGAGATGCTATATGATACAACTTCAAGGTTTAACCCAACAATTTTCAAATGGAAGGGGAATATTTGATGTAACCTTCGAGGTAGGAAAAGGAGAAGTGTTCGGATTTCTAGGACCGAATGGTGCAGGAAAAACCACAACGATTCGTCATTTGATGGGTTACATGAAGCCGCAAAAAGGAACTGCTTTAATCCAAGGGTTTAACACTTGGGAACAACAAGAGAAAGCAAGAGAAAAAATAGGTTATTTACCAGGAGAAATTTCTTTTATGGATGGAATGAATGGAATAGAATTTATTGATTTAATGGCAGGTATGCAAGGACTTAAGGATAAGAAAAGGCGTAATGAACTAATTGAACGCCTTCAGTTTGATCCTAAAACTCCGATTCGTAAAATGTCAAAAGGGATGAAACAGAAGATAGGCATTGTTGTTACATTCATGCACAATCCTGAAGTATATATATTAGACGAACCTACGTCAGGATTAGATCCATTAATGCAGAGGGTTTTTATCGACCTTGTATTGGAGGAAAAAGCAAAAGGAAAAACATTTCTAATTTCTTCCCACAGTTTTTCAGAAATAGAAAGGACTTGTGATAGAGCTGCCATTATAAAGGATGGAAGGATTGTGACAGTTAAAAATATCCATGATCTACAATTCATGCAAAGAAAAATTTATGATATTACTCTTGCAAATAAACATGATGTGGAAAAAATCCAAACATCTAACTTAATCATTGAAAACACAAATGACAACGTGGTTCGCATTATAATCCAAGGTGATTACAATGAGCTAATAGAAGAATTGTCTAAATATAACGTTAAAAATATAAGTAGTGTTAATCAAAGCTTAGAAGATGTTTTTATGAACTACTATGATACGAAGGAGCCTGTAGAATGAATATTTCTTTATTCAATCATATGGTAAAACTTAATATGAAAAACTTTCTAAGTTTTGGGTTCGGTTCGGCACTGTATGTAGTTTTAATGACATCTTTATATCCCATGTTTGCAGATAATACCGAGGCAATAAATGATTTAATAAATATAATTCCTGAAACTATGAAGAAAGCACTTGGACTTGATTCGCTAATTAGTTATGGTGGATTTATTTCTGCTGAATATTTCGGTCTGTTTTTCCCAATTATCTTAAGTGTTTTTTGTGTAATTACCGCAACTCAACTGTTGTCACATCTTGTTGATAAAGGGTCTATGGCTTATTTACTCTCTACCAAAGTTACTCGTAGTCAAATAGCGTTAACTCAAGCATTAGTATTGATTGGTGGATTACTACTCATTGTATTATTAACATTCTTAGGTGGTATCGTTGCTGCTGAAACATTAATTGATAAACAATACTCGCTTGAATTTAATTCATTTTTCCAGATAAACTTTGTTGGATTTTTATTATTTTATGTGGTTGGCGGATATTCTTTTTTGATTTCATCTTTATGTAACGACGAGAAAAAATCGCTTGGTATAGCTGGTGCTTTAACCTTTATTTTTTATGGGTTAGATATGGCAGGGAAAGTTAGCTTGAATTTTGAATGGTTGAGGAACCTATCACCATTTTCATTATACAATCCTAGTGAAATAGCAAGCGGTAATGCTGAGATATTCATTCCTTCGATTATTCTATTCGGAATTGGAATTTTTACTTATTCAGCAGCTGTTGTAGTGTTTAAACGTCGTAACTTACCACTTTAAATACATCGATATCTAAGTTTAAAAAGTAAACCTGACTTAATTATTAAGTAGGTTTACTTACTAGTTTAGAAACATCAGTTTTCTTAATCTTAAATGAAATGTATTGAAAAACCCGTTTTGAAGAAGAACATACAAAGTCACTTACTGCCAGTACATACTATAGCTTTACTTAAATTGACCCTCAATCCACTATCTAAATAATGAATTTTTAGAATTCGTCAAACATTTAGTTGGGAAACTTGTAATATCGCTATGGGAGTTGTTAGTATGGATCGAACAATTAAAAAATATTCTAGAGAAGGAATAACAATTGAATATTCATTGGTCGGTAAAGGAGAACCAATTTTAATATTCCACGGTGGACACTCAAATTGTAATGAAGAATTTGGATATAAATCACTACCAAATAATGGTTACTCCATAATAACACCTTCAAGAGCGGGATATGGAAGTACATCTAAAGAAGTAGGGGAAAGTTTAACAAAGGCCTGTGAACATTATGGGGATTTACTGAAACATCTACAAATAAAT
>NZ_JAMAUK010000076.1:0-2937 GCF_023714395.1 Niallia sp. MER 6
AAGTTAAGTTAGAAAGGGCGCACGGTGGATGCCTTGGCACTAGGAGCCGATGAAGGACGGTACTAACACCGATATGCTTCGGGGAGCTGTAAGTAAGCTTTGATCCGGAGATTTCCGAATGGGGGAACCCACTATCCGTAATGGGATAGTATCGTTACTTGAATACATAGAGTAACAGAAGGCAGACCCGGGGAACTGAAACATCTAAGTACCCGGAGGAAGAGAAAGCAAACGCGATTCCCTGAGTAGCGGCGAGCGAAACGGGATTAGCCCAAACCAAGAGGCTTGCCTCTTGGGGTTGTAGGACACTCTACATGGAGTTACAAAGGAACGGGGTAGATGAATAGGTCTGGAAAGGCCAGTCATAGAAGGTAAAAACCCTGTAGTCGAAACTTCGTTCCCTCCTGAGTGGATCCTGAGTACGGCGGGACACGTGAAATCCCGTCGGAAGCAGGGAGGACCATCTCCCAAGGCTAAATACTCCCTAGTGACCGATAGTGAACCAGTACCGTGAGGGAAAGGTGAAAAGCACCCCGGAAGGGGAGTGAAATAGATCCTGAAACCGTGTGCCTACAAGTAGTTAGAGCCCATTAATGGGTGATAGCGTGCCTTTTGTAGAATGAACCGGCGAGTTACGATTACATGCGAGGTTAAGTTGAAGAGACGGAGCCGCAGCGAAAGCGAGTCTGAATAGGGCGTAATAGTATGTGGTCGTAGACCCGAAACCAGGTGATCTACCCATGTCCAGGGTGAAGTCCAGGTAACACTGGATGGAGGCCCGAACCCACGCACGTTGAAAAGTGCGGGGATGAGGTGTGGGTAGCGGAGAAATTCCAATCGAACTTGGAGATAGCTGGTTCTCTCCGAAATAGCTTTAGGGCTAGCCTCAAGGTAAGAGTATTGGAGGTAGAGCACTGTTTGGACTAGGGGCCCCCATCGGGTTACCGAATTCAGACAAACTCCGAATGCCAAATACTTATCCTTGGGAGTCAGACTGCGAGTGATAAGATCCGTAGTCAAGAGGGAAACAGCCCAGACCACCAGCTAAGGTCCCAAAGTATACGTTAAGTGGAAAAGGATGTGGAGTTGCTTAGACAACCAGGATGTTGGCTTAGAAGCAGCCACCATTTAAAGAGTGCGTAATAGCTCACTGGTCGAGTGACTCTGCGCCGAAAATGTACCGGGGCTAAACGTATCACCGAAGCTGTGGATTGACATCTAGTGATGTCAGTGGTAGGAGAGCGTTCTAAGGGCGTTGAAGCTAGACCGTAAGGACTGGTGGAGCGCTTAGAAGTGAGAATGCCGGTATGAGTAGCGAAAGATGAGTGAGAATCTCATCCACCGAATGCCTAAGGTTTCCTGAGGAAGGCTCGTCCACTCAGGGTTAGTCGGGACCTAAGCCGAGGCTGAAGAGCGTAGGCGATGGACAACAGGTTGATATTCCTGTACCACCTTATGAATCGTTTGAGCGATGGGGGGACGCAGGAGGATAGGGTAAGCGTGCTGTTGGATTAGCACGTCCAAGCAGTTAGGCTGGTAATGAGGCAAATCCCATTACCGTGAAGGCGGAGCTGTGACGGCGAGGGAAATATAGTACCGAAGTTCCTGATTCCACACTGCCAAGAAAAGCCTCTAGCGAGATTCAAGGTGCCCGTACCGCAAACCGACACAGGTAGGCGAGGAGAGAATCCTAAGGTGAGCGAGAGAACTCTCGTTAAGGAACTCGGCAAAATGACCCCGTAACTTCGGGAGAAGGGGTGCTCTTTTGGGTGCAAGCCCGAGAGAGCCGCAGTGAATAGGCCCAGGCGACTGTTTAGCAAAAACACAGGTCTCTGCGAAGCCGTAAGGCGAAGTATAGGGGCTGACACCTGCCCGGTGCTGGAAGGTTAAGAGGAGGGGTTAGCGTTCGCGCGAAGCTCTGAATTGAAGCCCCAGTAAACGGCGGCCGTAACTATAACGGTCCTAAGGTAGCGAAATTCCTTGTCGGGTAAGTTCCGACCCGCACGAAAGGTGTAACGATCTGGGCACTGTCTCAACGAGAGACTCGGTGAAATTATAGTACCTGTGAAGATGCAGGTTACCCGCGACAGGACGGAAAGACCCCGTGGAGCTTTACTGTAGCCTGATATTGAATTTTGGTACAGCTTGTACAGGATAGGTAGGAGCCTTGGAAGCCGGAGCGCCAGCTTCGGTGGAGGCATTGGTGGGATACTACCCTGGCTGTATTGACATTCTAACCCGCACCCCTTATCGGGGTGGGAGACAGTGTCAGGTGGGCAGTTTGACTGGGGCGGTCGCCTCCTAAAAAGTAACGGAGGCGCCCAAAGGTTCCCTCAGAATGGTTGGAAATCATTCGTAGAGTGTAAAGGCACAAGGGAGCTTGACTGCGAGACCTACAAGTCGAGCAGGGACGAAAGTCGGGCTTAGTGATCCGGTGGTTCCGCATGGAAGGGCCATCGCTCAACGGATAAAAGCTACCCCGGGGATAACAGGCTTATCTCCCCCAAGAGTCCACATCGACGGGGAGGTTTGGCACCTCGATGTCGGCTCATCGCATCCTGGGGCTGTAGTCGGTCCCAAGGGTTGGGCTGTTCGCCCATTAAAGCGGTACGCGAGCTGGGTTCAGAACGTCGTGAGACAGTTCGGTCCCTATCCGTCGTGGGCGTAGGAAATTTGAGAGGAGCTGTCCTTAGTACGAGAGGACCGGGATGGACGCACCGCTGGTGTACCAGTTGTCTTGCCAAAGGCATAGCTGGGTAGCTATGTGCGGAAGGGATAAGTGCTGAAAGCATCTAAGCATGAAGCCCCCCTCAAGATGAGATTTCCCATAGCGTAAGCTAGTAAGATCCCTGAAAGATGATCAGGTTGATAGGTTTGAGGTGGAAGCGTGGTGACACGTGGAGCTGACAAATACTAATAGATCGAGGACTTAACTAA
>NZ_JAMAUK010000077.1:0-2896 GCF_023714395.1 Niallia sp. MER 6
AGCTTCCCAATGTTGGTGTTTATCAAAAAATATTCTTCTCAATATATTGGTCTCCATAAAATGAAAATACCACAGCTTAAATGACTGTGGTAGACCCAAATTTTTATACTTTCTTATCTTTTAAATAAAGATGCTGCAGCAAACATGGGATGATTACGCACCCATCTTTTAAAGACAGCCTGCTTCTTTTCCTTCGGCAGCAGTGCCAGCACATTCTCCGTAAAATTAACTGGAGCCTGTATATGAGATGTGCTTTGTACAAGTGCAATTGTCTTTTTCAATTCATGAAAATGAATTGCACAATCTTCACATTCATCCAAGTGTTTTTTTAACTGATGCTTATCTTGTTCTGATATTTCCTCATCAAGATATTCATGCATATATTCTATAACCTTTGATGAACAAGTCATATTATTTCACCTTCTTATTAGACATGCCGTAATTGCTTTCTTAAAGCCTCTCTACCCCTATGGATGCGAGTTTTTACCGTTCCCAGAGGAAGTTCTAGAATTTCGCTAATCTCATTCAGAGACAGTTCTTCAATGTATTTTAGCACAATTACAGAACGATACTTCTCTGGCAGTTTTGATATTTCACGTTGTATTGAAGCTTGCAATTCAAGACTTTCAACATCTTCTTCTGGCAATCTCGAATCTGAAGAGATTTGCGAGTACATGTTCAAACCATCTGTACCAGGTACCTCAGCATCCAAATAATAATCTGGCTTTTTCTTTCTGATCCTGTCAATACACAAATTAGTTGCAATGCGATAAAGCCATGTGGAAAACTTCAAGTCCATGTTAAATCTGTTTATATTAACATATGCTCGAAGAAAGGCTTCTTGTGAAATATCCTCCGCTTCATGTCTATTCCCCAGCATCCGATAACATATTTGGAACACCTTATCTTTGTAGATGTCAATTATGTCACCGAAGGCATTTTGATCCCCTTTTATTACTTGCTTAATTCTCTTTTTAACTAATGCTTCCATCTATTTACCTCCGCTCTAAATGCGGCTAATCGATTAATACGTATCGATAGCGAATAAGGTTTCATTTTTTTAAAAAATTCCTCCTAAATCTGCTTAAAATAAATCTGTGCTCATATTTGTGTACAAAAAAAAAGAGTTTAGTGACTTCTACTTATAATTATAGTCAAGTTGTCTATCTAAAGGCTTAACCGTCCAACTATCAGGAGATTTATTTTTCACATTTTTTATAATATGTATATTTACTACTTTTGAATGACTTTACTACTATTTTAACAAATTATGACAAGTTATGTTTAAAATTTTTGTTATTTGGTTATAAAAATTAGGTATATTATGTTAAAATCATGACAATATTATTCTTTTCAGATAAAATGAAGACTAACTAATGAATGAGGGTGAAGCCAATGTGTGAGCAAAAGTTGTTAAAAGATATTGAGGAACATCGTGAACAGATGATTAATTTAGCAACTCGCACTTCTTTTTCGCACCCTAAAGTGATTGATTTAAGCGCTAAATTAGACGTGTTGTTAAACAAGTACGACAGCTTTATGAAAGCAAGTTGGAAAGAAAATTATTAATGAAATTTAATCATTATACAGCATATTACAGTTACTCATAATTGATGTCTTACATATTTTTTTGAAATAAGAAAACATAAAAAAAACCAAGCAATTTATGCTTGGTTTTTACAGATGAGCCATGCAGGATTCGAACCTGCGACCCTCTGATTAAAAGTCAGATGCTCTACCAACTGAGCTAATGGCTCTTGGCTGGGCTAGCTGGATTCGAACCAACGAGTGACGGAGTCAAAGTCCGTTGCCTTACCGCTTGGCTATAGCCCAAAAATAAATAAAAGGACTTAATGTCCAATTGTAAAATGGTGGAGGGGGACGGATTCGAACCGCCGAACCCGAAGGAGCGGATTTACAGTCCGCCGCGTTTAGCCACTTCGCTACCCCTCCGTAATATTGGAAAGAATTGTTTCATAAATGGTGCCGACGAGAGGACTTGAACCCCCAACCTACTGATTACAAGTCAGTTGCTCTACCAATTGAGCTACATCGGCACATATCTTAATCTTGTATTATATTATAAATGGTGGAGGATGACGGGATCGAACCGCCGACCCTCTGCTTGTAAGGCAGATGCTCTCCCAGCTGAGCTAATCCTCCATTTGGTGACCCATACGGGATTCGAACCCGTGTTACCGCCGTGAAAGGGCGGTGTCTTAACCGCTTGACCAATGGGCCTTTATTTTTTTTAAGCTTCCAACCGGGCTCGAACCGGTGACCTCTTCCTTACCATGGAAGTGCTCTACCTGCTGAGCTATGGAAGCAAATTGCTAACATATAACTCAAAATCATTATGGCTCCGCAGGTAGGATTCGAACCTACGACCGCTCGGTTAACAGCCGAGTGCTCTACCACTGAGCTACTGCGGAATAATGGTATGCCTGGCGACGTCCTACTCTCACAGGAGGAGAACCTCCAACTACCATCGGCGCTGAGAAGCTTAACTTCCGTGTTCGGTATGGGAACGGGTGTGACCTTCTCGCTATCGCCACCAGACTCTTTTTTGAGACAGATATTATTATATCATATTCTCAATTTCTTTTCAAGGTTTTTATTCCCTGAAAACTAGATTATGTTGTAAGAAGAAAGAATGAGTAATCATTCATGTCCAGCTGCAGAAGCCAAATCGTACGGCTGTTTCACTCACTCGTGCACAGTCTTGCGACTGCTTCTCGCGCGCTCCAACATCCTATCGATTTAAGCGGACTTCTTCCGCTTTTCGTTTTAGTTAAGTCCTCGATCTATTAGTATTTGTCAGCTCCACGTGTCACCACGCTTCCACCTCAAACCTATCAACCTGATCATCTTTCAGGGATCTTACTAGCTTACGCTA
>NZ_JAMAUK010000078.1:0-2698 GCF_023714395.1 Niallia sp. MER 6
TATAGCAATAGGTAAGGATTTGAAGTTATCTCCACCTTTTCCCCTGCTTCACACCGTACATGACCCTTTCGGTGTCATACGGCGTTCCATCAATTTCAACTGATGTTATAAGTTACATAATTATCGGTTCTTTACCAGATTTAATTCTAAGGCAGTTTAGCTTCTCCACTTGCTTTTGATTAAGGTTAAAAGACCGGAGGACTTTAGTAATCTTTTGTATATCTGTCATGTGAATAAGCTTATGAATAAACCAATCAACAATTATTAAATTACTATATTTATCTGTTCCTCCAAGTTCTAGGGGAATAATATGATGACAATGAACTCTGTCAATCCCAATTAATTCTCCTGTTACAAAACATTTACCATATTGAGCTACATATTTAGATATTCTATTATCGTTGTACTCAATACTCCTACTCCTTGAGTAGGTTGCCATTACTTGTGCAAGTACATCACTTGGTATCGCCCTAAGGTTTGTATGAATTTTACTACGACCTTTTTCAGTGAAATTGTTGATACCTTGTGAAAAATTACACGGATTCTTATGATGAATTCCTGTAATTGGCAACAGTGGAGTACCTTGAATAGTAAATATTTTAGTATTTGGTTGGATTCCTTTTGTCCTTTTCTTAAAAGCAGGAGGTGTTTCACTAAATTTGATGATTTTTGCATTATTTTTAAATCTGTTTTTCATAGTTTTTAAAAGAGAGTAATTTATCTCCGTTAAATCCATATAAATCGTGGTAGCATATCTATAGTAATTTTGTATTCCAATAAGGGTAATGTTAAAGTTCAATACGCTTTCTGGTAAAGGTTTTTCTTGGATTTCTTTGACCTTTTCCCTTAGTTTCTTCTTAGTTTTCAAGATAGCTTTGTCTGTCATTCCTGTTTTGGCTACATAGCCAAATTTTGATTTACCTTGTTTAACAAGTTTGACTTTAAATCCTAGAAAATTGGAAGAATTCTTTTTCAAATTGACGATTTTAGATTTTTCTTTATTTACTTCAAGCCCTAGTCGCTTATTCAAAAAGTCAACTGTTGCATGATAAAAGCGTTGTGCGTCCTCATATGATTCACACATAATTTTAAAATCGTCTGCGTATCGAATGATATAACCGCATTTCATACTTGTATATTTCCTTGCATAGCTACGAAAACCATAGTTTTCACTAGACATTCTTTGCGGTTTATACGTTTCCCATTGACTACTTATCCACCAATCTAATTCATTTAAAACGATATTAGATAATATAGGTGAAATTATTCCTCCTTGCGGAGTTCCATTAGTCGGGATTCCTTCTCCTATTATTTCGGATTTCAGTATTTTAGAAATAATCGAGAGTAAGGATTTATCACGAATTCCCAATGCCCACATCTGTTTCAGCAGTTTTCCATGATTGACATTATCGAAGAATCCTTTGATATCAATGTCAACACAATAATGTTGCCTCCCAATATTCATAAGACTAACCATTCGGCTAACCGCATGATGTGTACTTCTATTTGGTCTAAAACCATAACTATGGTTATGAAATTTAGCTTCACAAATAGGTTCAAGAACTTGTAAGATACATTGTTGTACTAATCTATCCCAAATTGTCGGAATACCTAATGGACGCTTTTTATCACTGCCCACTTTAGGAATGAGAACTCTTTTGACAGGTTGGGGATGGTATTTGTTTAACCTTTTTCTTACTTCGTTAATTATTTCTTTATCATTCAAATGCCATATGTCTTTGATTGTCAAATCATCAACACCAGCAGTTTTGCTTCCCTTATTTGTTTTGATATTACGATATGCTAGTCGAATATTTTCTTCAGAATCGATTGTATTTACTAACTTATAGAAATTGTTACCGTTAAGACTTCTTGAATATAAGTCATCATATGTTTGTTGCATATTGTAATACTCATTATGTCTTAACTTGGTTTTCTTCAACATGGGCTGTAACCTCCTTCTGAAGGAGAAATTACATCTCTTAGTCTTACTCGAAACCATGTTAACCGTTTGTAACTATCAGTCTTCAATTGACTAGTGGCTATCCCTCCACATTCATTAGATGCTTCATAGGTACTGTGCCACCACTTTCACTATCATAAATCTAGGTTATATATCTGACTAATATCATCAGTACTTTCCCTAGAACCACTTCGTAGGAAGTAAGTCCTCCATGTTGACAGCTTACCACGTTCCATCATTCCTATCTGTACATACACTATTAGGTTTCCCCTATGAACCTGCTACTTTAATACTGCCTTTAACAATATACGGACTTTCATAAAGGAGAGTTTTACTCGCCCGCAGTAGCGACACTATTTGTGTCCACATACCTTTCGATATGCTCCCGATATAGACCCGTACATTCAGGGATTCGTCTACACTAACAAAGTTCGCTGATTGTATCGTTGTGAATTCTAACCATAAGTGTTTTATAGACTTCCGGCATATCATATACATATCCTACCTCTAGGACACTTTCGTTTATAAGTTTCTATAATTACGGTATATTTCTGCCGACTTCACCGAACTTCATACAGTTTAGCTCTTACCAACTAAATCGCATGTCGGAGGATTAAAGGAAGCCCTTCAAGGCGTTACCCTATCATTTGACTTCTCGAAATGACAGTTCATTGTTGAACTGTTAGGTTCAACAATGCCTAACCTTTTCAGTTAGGAACGTGTCGTACCACCTTT